>LNFD01000259.1 GCA_001464255.1 Actinomycetales bacterium Ga0077552
GCGCCGCGACCGTGATCGCCGAATCGGCGCGCACGACCCTCGGCGACCTGCGGCGCGTCATGGGCCTCGCGCGCGAGGGGGAGGCGAGCGCCGCCCCGCAGCCCCGCCTGAAGTCGACGCGCGAGCTCTTCGCCGTCATGCGCGAGAGCGGGCTCGAGGTCGTGTTCGAGGAGTCGGGCGAGCCCTTCGACCTGCAGCAGGGCGCCGAGCTCGCGATCTACCGCATCCTGCAGGAGGCCCTCGCGAACGCCCTCAGCTACGGGGGCCCCGGCACGGACGCCCGCGTCAGCTTCACATGGGGCGCCGAGGGCCTGCACGTCAAGGTCGACGACGACGGCATCCGCGCCTCGGCGCGGCGCGAGGGCCTCGACCCCAACGACTCGAGCGCCGTCGGCTACACGATCGACGACGACCTCAAGGCGCTCACCGACGAGCCGAGCGGCCGCGGTATTCGCGAGATGCGGGCGCGCGCCGAGCTCTACGGCGGCATCCTCACGGCGTCGACCGTGCCGGGCGTGGGCTTCTCGCTCTCGGTCGTGTTCCCGGCGCTGCGGTTCCACAACGGCGTGCACGGGGTGAAGCTGGATCGCTCGTGACCCCGGCGCCCGCGGCGCGACCGCCCGTGCGCGTGCTCATCGCCGACGACGCCCCACACCAGCGGGCCGGGTGGCGCATGGTGCTCGACTCGCAGCCCGACCTCACGGTGATCGGCGAGGCCGGCGACGGCGCGCGGGCCCTCGCGATCGTGCGCCGCGAGCCCACCGATGTCGTGCTCATGGATCTCCACATGCCTCGGGTGAACGGCCTCGCCGCGAGCGAGCGCATCACGAGCGATGCGGCCGTACATGCGCTCGGCCCGGCGCCGCGCATCGTGCTCGCGACGGCGATCGACCTCGACGACCACGTCGCTGAGGCGGCCCGCGCCGGGGTCTTCGCGGTCGTGTACAAAGACATCGACCCCGAGTCGCTGCTCGAGATCGTGCGCGCCGCGGGTGCCGCGCTCGTGCCCGACGAGGGCTCCGCGCCGCGTGAACGCCGAGGCTGAGCGCCGGGCCGCCTGGCGCGCTTCCCTCGCGGTCGGTCTGGCGGTCTCGGCGTACGGCGTCTCGTTCGGCGCGCTCGCGGTCGCTTCGGGCCTCGACATCTGGCAGGCCTGCGTGCTGAGCCTGGTGATGTTCTCGGGCGGGTCGCAGTTCGCGCTCATCGGCGTGCTCGCCTCGGGCGGCACCGCTGCGGGGCCCGCCGCGATCGCGGGAGCGACACTCCTGGGCCTGCGCAACGGGCTCTACGCCATCCGCGTCTCGCCGATCATCGGCCCCGGGTGGGCCAAGCGTCTGCTCGCAGGCCACCTCACGATCGACGAGTCGACGGCCGTCGCGACCGCGCAACCCACCCTCGCGAGCCAGCGCGTGGGGTTCTGGGCGACGGGCGCCATCATCTATGTCGGCTGGAACCTCATGACGCTCCTGGGCGCCGTGCTCGGCGACCTGCTCGGCGACGTGCGGCAGTTCGGGCTGGATGCGGCCGCGGGCGCGGCCTTCCTCGGCCTCGTGTGGCCCCGCCTGCGAGCCCTGCAGCCCGTCGCCGTCGCGGTGGGATCGGCCGTGGTCGCGGCCGTGCTGCTGCCCGCGCTGCCGCAGGGTGTGCCGGTGCTCCTCGCCGCGCTCGTCGCGGTCGTGGTGGGCGTGCCGAACCTCTTCGGCCGACGGGTCGCGGGGGAGGAGGGCGCATGACGATCTGGCAGATCATCCTGCTCGCGTCGATCCTCGTGCTCGGCATCAAGCTGCTGGGCTATCTCGTGCCCCCGCGCGTGCTCGAGGCCCCTACCGCGGCGCGCACGGCCGAGCTCACGACCGTCGCGCTGCTGTCGGCGCTCATCGTGGTGCAGACGATCGGCGCGGGCCAGGGCATCATCATCGACGCGCGGCTGCCGGCCCTCGCCGTGGCCGCGGGGCTCTTCGCCCTGCGCGTGCCGTTCATCCTCGTCATCGTCGCTGCCGCGGCGACCGCCGCGGGGCTGCGCGCGCTCGGCTGGGGCTGAGCGGGCTGAGTGGAGGCGGGCGCTCAGTCCTCGAGGTGGTCGCGGCCCGGCAGCCAGCTCTGGCCGGGCACGCCCCACGAGCGCTTGCGGATCGCCTTCGCCGCGGCCTTGCTGAACGGGTGCGCGAGGCGGTCGACGTAGAGCACGCCATCGAGGTGGTCGTACTCGTGCTGAAAGATGCGGGCGAGCCATCCGGTCGCCTCGATGTCGAAGGGCTCGCCGTCGAGGTCGATCGCGCGCAGCACGGCGCGCTCCGAGCGCAGCAGCGGGAACCGTTCTCCAGGCACCGAGAGGCAGCCCTCCGAATCGACCTCCTCGTCGGCCTCGCCGATGGGACCCGGGCTCACGAGCAGCTCGGGGTTGATCGCGACGCCGCGCCACCGCACGGCGTCGTCGTCGGTCCAGTCGAAGACGAAGAGGCGCGCATCCACGCCCACCTGCGGGGCGGCGAGGCCCACTCCGGGGGCGGCGGCCATGGTCTCGAACATGTCGGCGACGAGCGCGCGCAGCGCGTCGTCGATCACCTCGACCTCCGCGGCGACGGAGTGGAGCACCGGCTCACCGGTGATGCGGATCGGAAGCGCGGCCATTCGTCCAGAATATCCGCGACCTGCGGGGTAGATTGACCGGGTGCCGCCCGAGCTGAGTGACCTGACCGAGCAGATCACCCTCACCCCCTACCAGTCGATCGGTATCCCGATCGCCCTCGTCGGGGCCGTCTTCCTCTCGCTGGGGGCCCAGTTCCAGCACCGCGGCGTGACGCGCGTCGAGCTGAGCCACGGCGACGGCGAGAAAGCCGGGCTGAGCATCCGGCAGCTCATGCACCTGCTCGCGCGGCCCTCGTGGGTCGCCGGCACGCTCATGCTCGGCCTCGCCATCCTCTTCCAGCTCACGAGCCTCGGTTTCGCCCCCCTCATCGTCGTGCAGCCCCTCGGCGTCGTCGCGCTCGTCATCACGGCGGTGCTCAACGCGCGCGTGTCGAAGATCAAGCTCGACCGGCACGCCATCCGCGCGATCGCCATGTGTGTCAGCGGAGTCGGCATCTTCGTCGCGATCGCGGCGGTCTACGCGATCGAGCAGGAGATCACCGAGGTGCAGCTGCTCATCGTGCTCGGTGTGCTCGGCATCGTGCTCGCGGCCTTCGCGTTCGCGTTCGCCTTCGCGCGCCGCATCGTGGGCGCGATGTTCTACATCATCGGCGCGGGCGTGCTGTTCGGCTTTGTCGCGACGCTCGCCAAGGTCGTCATCAACCGCATCCTCAACAACAACTTCGAGTGGCTCACGGTGCTCGCGATCGTCGCGCTGCTCGCCTCCGCCGCGCTCGGCAGCTATTTCGTGCAGACCGCCTACTCGGTCGGCTCGCCCGACCTCGTCATCGCGGGCCTCACGGTCGTCGACCCGCTCGTCGCCGTGCTCATCGGCGTCGTCGTGCTCGGCGAGGCCTCGCTCATCCCGCCCGCCTTCGCGATCGTGGCGGTGGTGGCCGGTGCAGTCGCCATCCTCGGTGTGCTGCAGCTGGCGAAGCACCACCCGCAGACCCACCGCTGACCTGCCACCGATCCGGGGGATGCCCTCCCGCGCGGGTGGGCCGGCCTGCGGTAGCGTAGGGCGACGGTTCTCCTCTTGTCCCCGGCGCTCGCTCGCGTTCGCGATCGAGCGGCGCCCACCACCGAGAAGCAAGGATCACCACCACTGTGCCTGACGCTCCGCATGACGGCGGCTCTGCGAACCGCCCCCTCCGCGTTCTGATCGGCGGCGACACCTTCGGCCCCGACGTCAACGGCGCCGCGAAATTCGCCGAGCGCCTCGCCGCCGGGCTCGTCGAGCGCGGCCATGAGGTGCACATCGTCGCGCCCGGGGCCGAGGGCGGCCCGAACGTCACCCGAACCGAGGTGCACGAAGACCAGCCCATGACCGTGCACCGCCTGCGCTCGTGGCGCTGGTACCCGCACCCCTGGCTGCGCTACGCGCTGCCGTGGCGCATCGAGCAGAACGCCGCCCGCATCCTCGACGCGGTCAAGCCCGACGTCGTGCACTTCCAGTCGCACATCGTCGTCGGCCGGGGTCTCGCGCGCCAGGCCGTCAAGCGCGGCATCCGCGTCATCGGCACCAACCACTTCATGCCCGAGAACGGCCTGCAGTTCACCCCCTTCGTCGGCGCCTTCCGCGAGCCGGCCGTGCGCGCGGCGTGGAAGGCGGCGGGCCGCACCTTCGGACTCGCCGAGGCCGTCACCACGCCCACCCGCAAGGCGGCCGACTACCTCGAGAAGTACACCGACCTCGACCAGGTGCACCCGATCAGCTGCGGCCTGCACATCGACCACTACACGCCCAACCTCGAGCCGCGCACCGAGAATGTCGTGCTCTTCCTCGGCCGCGTCGAGGCCGAGAAGCACATCGAGGAGCTGTTGCGCGCGGCGGCGAAGCTCGATCCCGCCCTCGACGTCAAGGTCGAGATCATCGGCGACGGCGAGCAGCGGCCCGCCCTCGAGAAGCTCGCCGCCCAGCTCGGCATCTCGCACCGCGTGCACTTCGCCGGCCACGCGCCCGAGTCGTACCTCAAGCAGCAGCTGACCCGGGCATCCGTCTTCGCGATGCCCTCGCGGGCCGAGCTGCAGTCGATCGCGACGATGGAGGCGATGGCCTCGGGCCTGCCCGTCATCGGCGCGAACGCCATGGCGCTGCCGCACCTCATCCACGACGGTGAGAACGGCTACCTCTACGAGCCCGGCGATGTCGACCAGTTCGCGGCGCTTCTGACCAAGGTGTTCACGATGCCGCACGATGAGCTGCTCGAGCTCAAGCGCGAGAGCCTGCGCATCGTGCAGGGCCACGACATCAACCGCACGCTCGACACCTTCGAGGCGCTCTACCGCGGCGAGACGGTCGTCGATCCCGTCGCCGACGACGTCGACGCGGTCGCTCCCTGACACGGATGCGCGCTCTCGCCGCCGCTCCCTGACCCGGT
>LNFD01000260.1 GCA_001464255.1 Actinomycetales bacterium Ga0077552
TCGTAGGGGTCGATCACGACATCGCCGTGGTGCTCGCGGCGGTGCGGCTTCTGGGCGGCGCGGGGAGGGGTCGGAATGCTGAGATGGTCGCTCACCCGCCCAGCGTAGGCTTTCGGCACCATGTCCGATTCCCCGCTCGCCGCGAACCCCTACGACGTGCTCGGGGTGAGCCCGACGGCGAGCGACGACGAGCTGCGCAAGGCCTACCGGCTGCGGCTGCGCCAGGCGCACCCCGACACGGGCGGCTCGGCCGCGGCGTTCGACGCCGTGCAGCGCGCCTGGCAGCGCGTCGGAACCCCCGCCGCCCGGTACGACTACGACTCGGGGGCAGACTCCAGTGCCGGCGCGGGCGGCGGGCGTGCGTGGGCGCAGCACGGGGGCGGAGCATCCGGGCCGGGGCGCTACGACTCGCGGCCGAGCGCGAAATCGTACGGGCATCCGGGCGGGTGGTACCGCGAGCAGTACCTCGCGAACGTGCGCGAGTGGGCCGGCCGCGGCGTCGAGCTGCCCGACCCCTTCGACGCGGCGCTCGTGCGCTCGGCCCCCCGGCAGATCCGCCACCTGCTCGCCGCCGCGATCGCCGAGGAGCGCTCAGCGACGGCCCTCGCGACCCTCGGTCTGGGCTTCACGGTCTGGCACGACGTCGTCGCCGGCCCGCGCGCGGAGGACAAGCTCGACCACGTCGTGCTCGGCCCGACCGGCCTGTGGGCCGTGCTGAGCGAAGACTGGGGCGCGCCCGTGCGCGTCAAGCGCGGCGACCTCATCGGCGAGGGCCTCGAGCCCGGCGAGAAGCCGCTCGCAATGCTCGGCGGGCGGGCGCGCGTGCTCGCGCGGGCCGCGAAGGTCAAGTTCTCGGCGCTGCTGATCGTGGTGGAGGACGACCAGGCGGCCGAGTCGGCGGTCGAGCTCGGCAGCGTGCGCGGCGCCCAGGGGATGCTCGTGCAGCGCTCGCGCCTCGTCAACCTCATCCGCACGGGGCTGCCGGGTGTCGGCGTCGGCGGCACCGACCTGTTCGAGGTGCGCACGCGCCTGCAGGCGGCCGTGCGGTTCGTGTGAGCGCCTGGTAACCTGGCTAGATAATCACGCCAGGAAGGGGAGGCGCATGGAGCCGGTCAACATTCTGGATGCCCGCAACAGCCTGTCGAAGCTGGTCGCGGCGGCCGAGAACGGCGATGACGTCGTGATCGCCAAGCGCGGGCGTCCCGTCGTGAGGCTGGTGCCGATCGAGCAGTCTCGCTTCACCGGGGGAGCCCTGGCCGAGCGGCTCGTGCGCAATCCTCCGCCCCACTCGCGCAGCGCGGACGAGATCGACGCCGACATCCGCGACGCGCGCGAGAGCTGGGGCTCGTAGGGCGTGATCTACCTCGACTCGTGCATCCTCATCTATGCCGTAGAAGACGAGGGCGAGCGCGGCCGCCGTGCTCGCCAGGCGCTCGCCGATCACGCTGACGACGAGCTCGTCGTGTCGCCGCTCGTCGTCATGGAGTGCTTGACCGGGCCGCTCAAGCGCGGCGACCTCGCTCTCGTCGACTACTACCGCGCCACGCTCGACGCCGTGGGTCGCGCACCCTTCGACGAGACGGTGTTCGTGCGAGCGGCCGAGTTGCGCGCGCGCCACGCGATATCGACGCCGGATGCCCTGCACCTCGCCGCGGCCCAGAAGTCCGGCTGCTCGGCGCTCTGGACGAACGACCGTCGGCTCGAGCGCGCCTCCCACGGGCTCGCGGTCGCCATCGTCGAGGGATCGTGAGCGTGCGGGTCGCGGGGGTCGACCTCGCGGCCGAGGCCGCGGGCACGGCCGTCGCCGTATTGCGGGTCGAGCCGGGCGGCGCCGTGCTCGAGTCGCTGCGGCTCGGTGCCGACGACGACGCCCTGCTCGCCGCGACCCGCGACGCGAGCCTGATCGGCATCGACTGCGCGCTCGGCTGGCCGGTCGACTTCGTCGACTTCGTCGCCCGGCAGGCGAGCGGAGCGCGCCTGACGAGCGACGACACGGGCGACCTCGCCTGGCGCCGCCGCCTCGCCTACCGCGAGACCGACCGCGTCGTCACCGAGCGCACGGGCGCGCGGCCCTTGAGCGTCGCCACCGATCGCCTGGGCATGACGGCGCTGCGGTGCGCGGTGCTGCTCGACCGCCTGGCGGGCGACGGGCGCGTGGTCGACCGGTCGGGGGAGCATCCGAGCGCCGTCGTCGAGGTGTACCCCGCCATGGCCCTGCGCGTGTGGGGGCTGGCGCGGCCGCGCTACAAGCTGGCGCCGGATGCCCGCACCGCCCTCATCGCCGACCTCGGCCGCGCGGCTTCGTGGCTCGAGCTCGGCGACCATCGCGCCCTCATGACGACCTCGGCCGACGCGCTCGACGCGGTGCTGGCCGCGCTGGTCGCGCTCGCGCACGAGCGCGGGGCGAGCATCCCGCCCGCCGCCGACCAGCGCGACCGGGCGCGCGTGGAGGGCTGGATCGCGATCCCGACGGTCGGGCTGGCCGAGCTGGGCGCGATACTCTAGAGGTTTGGGGCCGGGCCGCGATCGTGCGGCGCCCTGTGAGGGAGTTTCGTGGTGGCTGGGTCGTCGACAGAAGAGTGCATCCACGGATTCGAGCCCGGCATGTGCGCGAGCTGCTTCCCGCCGCCCCCTCCCGTCGCCCCCGCTCCCGTGCGCCGCGCCCCGCGTCAGGCCGCGCGCAGCCTGCGCAGCCCCGCCGCCGGCGCGACCGGCAAGGCCGCCGAGGTGCGGCCGCCGAACCTGCCGCAGCGCATCTTCCACGTGACGCACATCAGCAACCTGCCGTCGATCCTCGAGGCCGGGCAGCTGCTGCCGCCCTCGGAGGCCGCCCCCGAGCTGCGGCTCGCGAGCGAGCTCACGCTCGAGCTGCGCGCCGCGGCCCCCGTGCCGGGCGACGGCAGCTACGACGACGACGGCGTCGAGCGCTCGGCCGCCGACTGCGTCGCCTTCAGCCTGACGCCCCAGGCGACCTGGTGGCTCGAGGTGCAGGAGGGGGCCCCCGGGCCGACGTGGAGCGCCGCGGCGAAGGCCGCATCCACCGTCGACTTCGTGGTTCTCGGCGTCGACATCGCGGCCGTGTCGAACACGGTCGTCGTGACCGACGGCGACGCCGCGGCCCCTGCGACGACGCTCGGCATCGGCGTCGAGGGCCGGCAGCGGATGCTCGCCCGCGCCGCCGGCAGCCCCGAAGCCCTGCAGGCCGCCGAGGCGCTCGTGCCCGGCCCGGTGTCGCTCGCGACCGTGGCGCTCGTCGCCGTGGCGAACGACCGCCGCCGCGACGAGGTGCGCGACCTGCTCAAGGCGGCGGGCGTGACCGCGAAGGTCGCCGTCTACCCGCCGTGGTTCGTGCCGGTCATCGCCGACTAGGTCGCGACCTTCGCGCTCACGAGTCGATTGAGGCTGATGCCTTGCTCGGCTGCCTCGATGGCGAGAGCGCGGTG
>LNFD01000261.1 GCA_001464255.1 Actinomycetales bacterium Ga0077552
CCGCGCGGCCCCACCCCTCGACTGACCCCCTCGGGAGCATCCATGAACACGACCGCCCCGCGCCCCGTGCGCACGGTCCTGAGCCCACCGTCCGCCGCGCGACCCACCCGCTCGCCCCGGCGCATCGCCTTCTCGCACACTCTCTCGCGGTGGGATTTCAAGCTTTCGCCCTACCTCTACATCTCGCCGTTCTTCATCCTGTTCGCGATTGTCGGGCTCTTCCCGCTCATCTACACGGCGTGGGTCTCCGTCCATGAGTGGAACCTCATCGGCGGCCAGGGCGACTTCGTCGGCTTCGACAACTTCGCCTTCGTGCTCTCGCAGCCGCCCTTCTGGATCGCGCTGCGCAACACCTTCTCGATCTTCCTCATCTCCTCCGTGCCGCAGGTCATCGCCGCCGTGCTCATCGCCGCCGTGCTCGACCGCAACCTGCGCGGCAAGACCTTCTGGCGCATGGGAGTGCTGCTCCCCTACGTCGTCGCCCCCGTCGCCGTCGCCCTGATCTTCAGCAACATGTTCGGCGACCAGTACGGCCTCATCAACAACATGCTCGGCCGTCTCGGGCTCGACCCGATCGGCTGGCACTCCGAGATCCTGCCCAGCCACCTCGCGATCGCGACGATGGTCAACTTCCGCTGGACGGGCTACAACGCGCTCATCCTGCTCGCCGCGATGCAGGCCATCCCGCGCGACTACTACGAGGCCGCCATGCTCGACGGCGCCGGCATCGTGCGGCAGTTCTTCTCCATCACGATCCCCCAGCTGCGTCCGACCCTCATCTTCGTGATCGTGACCTCGACGATCGGCGGACTGCAGATCTTCGATGAGCCGCGCATGTACGACCAGTTCGGCCAGGGCGGAGCATCCGCTCAGTGGATGACCATCACGATCTACCTCTACAACCTCGGCTGGGGGCAGCTGAACTTCGGTCGCGCCGCGGCCGTCGCGTGGCTGCTGTTCCTCATCATCGTCATCGTCGGGCTGATCAATCTCGCCATCACGCGCTCCATCGCGTCGGGCGACAGCCCCGAGAAGGTGCTCGTGCGATCGCAGCGTCGCGCCGCCCGGAAGGAGCTCGCCCGATGAGCGCGCCCAGCATCCCCGTCGCCCCGATCTCCGATGATGCGGATGCTCCGCGCGGGTCCTCCCCCGCCGAGCGCTCCGCCGCACGCCGTGCCGGCCGCACGCCTCGCCGTCGTCGACTGGTCAACGGTCAGCGCCCCGGGTGGATGGCCTACGGCTTCCTCCTCGCCGTGCTGCTGGGCTCGGTCTTTCCGCTCTACTGGTCCTTCCTCATCGGATCCGGCGACGCCTCGACCATCACGCGGCAGGACATCGTGTGGTGGCCGGGCGGCAACTTCCTCGCCAACGCCGCCGCGGTCATCGAGAACGACAGCGTCAACTTCTGGAAGGCGATCACCAACTCGATCATCGTCTCGACGGTCGTCGCCGCCTCGGTCGTCTGGTTCTCGACGCTCGCCGGGTTCGCCTTCGCGAAGCTGCGGTTCCGCGGCCGCAACGGCCTGCTGGTCTTCGTCATCGCGACCATGGCCGTGCCGACGCAGCTCGGCGTCGTGCCGCTCTTCATCGCGATGAGCCAGCTGCAGCTCGCGGGCACGCTGAGCGCGGTCATCCTGCCAGCGATCGTGAGCGCGTTCGGCGTGTTCTGGATGACGCAGTACCTCAGCCAGGCGCTGCCCTACGAGCTCATCGAGGCCGCGCGCGTCGACGGCGCGAGCATGATCCGCACCTTCTGGTCGGTCGCGCTGCCCGCCGCGCGGCCGGCCGCATCGATGCTCGCGCTGTTCGTCTTCATCTCGACCTGGACCAACTTCTTCTGGCCCTTCATCGTTCTCGACCGGCAGAGCCCCACGCTGCCCGTCGCGCTCTCGCTGCTGCAGAGCAACTACTTCGTGGATTACTCGGTGGTGATGGCCGGGGTCATTCTCTCGACCATCCCGCTGCTGATTCTGTTCGTCGTCGCCGGCCGCCAGCTGGTCAGCGGCATCATGCAAGGAGCAATCAAGGGATGACCCTCTCGACCCCGGCGCCCACCACGGCGCCTCTCGCCGGCGTGCGCGCCTTCCCCGCCGACTTCCGGTTCGGCGTCGCGACCGCGGCGTACCAGATCGAGGGCTCGACCCACGTCGACGGCCGCACCGACTCCATCTGGGACGCGTTCGCGCGCGTGCCGGGCGCCGTCGTCGGCGGCGAGTCGGGCGAGCCGGCGTGCGATCACTACCGCCGCTCGAGCTCGGATGTCGCGATGATGCGCGAGCTGGGCATCCAGGCCTACCGCTTCTCGACGTCGTGGGCGCGCGTGCAGCCCGACGGCCGGGGCGTGAACCCGGCGGGGCTCGACTTCTACTCGCGCCTCGTCGACGACCTGCTCGAGGCGGGCATCCAGCCGTGGCTGACGCTGTACCACTGGGATCTGCCGCAGGCGCTCGAGGAGGCCGGCGGCTGGCCCGAGCGCGACACCGCGCATCGCTTCGTCGAGTACGCCGGTCTCGTCCACGACCGGCTCGGCGACCGGATCACGTCATGGACGACGCTCAATGAGCCGTGGTGCAGCGCGTTCCTCGGCTACCTCGGCGGCGAGCACGCCCCCGGTCGGCAGGACCCGCAGGCGTCGATCGACGCCGCCCACCACCTCCTGCTCGGGCACGGGATGGCCGTGCAGGAGCTGCGTCGCCGCGACCCCGCGCTGCAGCTCGGCATCACGCTGAACTTCACGGTCGCCGACCCGGTCGACGCGACCGACCCCGCCGACCTCGACGCCGCGCGCCGCATCGACGGGCAGCACAACCGGTGGTTCCTCGACCCGATCTTCCGCGGGGCCTACCCGGCCGACATCGTGGAGGACCTCGCGGGGATCGGCGTCACCGTCCCCGTGCACGACGGCGACCTCGCGGCGATCGCGACGCCCATCGACGCGCTGGGGGTCAACTACTACCACGGCGATGCGGTGAGCGGGCATCCGTTCACGGGAACCGCGCTGCAGCCGGCCGCGCCGTCCGAACGCCCGAAGCGCTCGCCCTTCCCGGTCGCGGACGGGGTGCACTGGCACCCTCGCGGGCTGCCCGTGACGTCGATGCAGTGGGAGGTGCAGCCCGAGGGCCTGACCCGGCTGCTGACTCGGATCCACGAGGAGTACACGGCCCCGGCAGGCACCGCGCTCCACATGACCGAGAACGGCGCCGCGTACGACGACGTCGTCGGCTCCGACGGAGGCGTCCACGATGCCGAGCGCGCCGCGTTCCTCGAGGCCCACCTCGCGGCGATCCTCGATGCCATCGACGCCGGCGTGGACGTGGGCAGCTACTTCTACTGGTCGCTCATGGACAACTTCGAGTGGGCGTGGGGCTACGACAAGCGCTTCGGTCTCGTGCGCGTCGATTACGCCACGCAGGAGCGCACGGTCAAGGCGAGTGGCCGCCACTACCAGCGGATCATCGCCGAGCGCTTGCTGCGAGAGCCGGGGCCGGGCGACCGCGGCGTGCTCGATGCCGGTTCGACCGCTGAATAGACTGCGCACCATGACGATCGAGGCTGGCTCCGCACGCTCGGCGGCGACCCTGGAGATGGTCGCCGCCGAAGCTGGCGTCTCGCGCTCGACCGTGTCGCGCGTCGTCAACGCATCGCCCAAAGTCAGCCCGGAAGTCCTGGAGGCCGTGCAGGCCGCCATCACGCGCCTCGGCTACACCCCCAATCGCGCGGCGAGGTCGCTCGCGAACCGGCGAACGATGGCGATCGCGCTCGTCGTGCCAGAGGACACCTCGCGGTTCTTCGGCGACCCCTACTTCGCGGCGGTCGTGCGCGGCATCAGCCGCGTGCTCGACGCCTCGGACTACGTGCTCAACCTGCACCTCGCGAATCCTGGCCCTTCGCAGAAGACCGTCGACTATCTGCTCAGCGGCAGCGTCGACGGCGCGATCGTGGTCTCGCACCACTCGAGCGACCGATTCCTCGAGAAGCTCGGCGGCAGCATCCCCGTCGTCTTCGGAGGCCACCCGCTCGGGCCGGATGCCGACGCGGGCGCCTACTACGTCGACGTGGACAACGTCGCAGCCGCCGAGGCGGGCGTGCAGTACCTGATCGAGCGCGGGCACACTCGCATCGCGACCATTACCGGTCAGGCCGACATGCCCGCCGGCATCGACCGCGCGGCCGGCTGGCAGCGCGCCCTTGCGGCGGGGGGCCTCGAGCCGGGCCCACGCGTGGACGGCGGATTCACGATGGCCGGAGGAGCACAGGCGATGCGTGAGCTGCTCGACCTCGGCGGGTTCGACGCCGTCTTCATCGCGAGCGACCTCATGACCCTCGGCGCCCTCTCGGTGATCGCGGAGCGCGGGGTGCGCGTACCCGACGACATCGCGGTGCTGAGCTTCGACGACAGTCCCGCCGCGGCCGCCGCGATCGTTCCGCTCACGACGGTGCGGCAGCCGAGCGAGGAGATGGGCGAGCAGATGGCGCGGATGCTCCTGCAGCGTCTGCGCGGCGAGGAGACGAGCCGCACCGCCATCCTCCCGACCGACATCGTCGTGCGCGCGAGCGCATAGCCCGGGCCGCGCAGCGCCCGCCGGCCGCGGCCGGGGCGGCGACGACGGCGGCCGACTCAGCGCAGCCTGAGTGCCGTGTGCGGCGGCGCGGGTAGGGTGCCGGGATGAGCCTCACCGTCACGCACGAGCCCGATGCCGACCGCTATGTGGTGCACAACGCCGCCGGAGAGCTGCAGGGCTTCATCGTCTACGACGCCTCGCCGATGTCGACAACATCGCGGCCGCCGCCGACGGCACGCGCTATCTCATCGAGCACGGTCGGCGCCGCCCCGCCGACATGCCCGCCGGCATCGACCGCCTGACCGGCTGGCGGCGGGCGCTGCGGGATGCGGGGCTCGAGCCCGCCGCCGTTTCCCACGGCGACTTCACCCTCGCCGGGGGCATGCGCGCGGCCCGCGAGCTGCTCGATGCCCACCCCGACCTCGACGCCATCTTCGCCGCGAGCGACCTCATGGCGATGGGCGCCGTCACGGTGCTGCGCGAGCGCGGCATCGCGGTGCCCGAGCAGGTTGCGGTCATGGGCTTCGACGACTCGCCGTCGGCCCTGGCGTGCGAGGTGCCGCTCACGACGGTGCGGCAGCCCTCGGTCGAGCAGGGCGAGCGCATGGCGCGCATCCTGCTCGATCTGCTCGAGGGGCGACCGGTCGCCCGGCAGCACCTCATGCCGACGTCGGTCGTGGTGCGCGCGAGCGCCTAGCCCGCCCGGAGACGCGGCCCGGTACTCTGGGCCCATGTCGCGTCGCCGAGCCATCATCGCCTCCGTGCTGGTCGGGGCAGCCGCCCTGCTGTACGGGGTCTCGCCGCTCGATCTCGCTCCGGAGATCCTGCTCGGCCCGGCCGGCCTGCTCGACGACGCCGGCGTGTTCATCGCGGCCGCCGTCGGCATCTGGAAGCTCCTGACGGGCAGCCAGCCCGCACCCGGCCCGACTCCCCCGCCGGAGGAGCAGCCCCGGTGGGAGCAGAAGCTGCCCGAGTAGGGTTCGTGCCATGAGCCTCACCGTCACCCACGAGCCCGACGCCGACCGCTACGCCGCCTACGACGGCGACGCGCTGCAGGGCTGGATCGTGTACGGCCGGGTCGGCGGCACCGTGCGCCTGCTGCACGCCGAGGTTCCTCCGCTCATGCGCAACAAGGGTGTCGGCGGCGAGGTCGTGCGCGTGATCCTCGACGAGCTGCGCACCGCGACCACCGACCGCGTGCAGCCCGTGTGCGGGTTCGTGCGCATGTGGATGCGCCGGCACCCCGAGTACGCCGACCTGACGGAGCGCTAGCGGCTAGAGGCGGATGGTGCCCTGATAGCCGTCACCGGCATCCGGATCGCCGTCGGTCTGGATGACGCCGAGATCGCCGTCGCCCGGAATCGGGGCGGGCGCGGGCAGAGTGGTCTGCCGGTCGAGCTCGATCGAGGCGTGGGGTTGAAGACCTCGTCGCCGATACCGACGAGCCCGCCGCCCGAGCCGCCGCGGCGGCCGTCACCGCGCAGGTCGATCCACCCGACGCGCTGCGCGATCGCGCCGAGCGCGACGACCCCGGCCGCGATCAGCAGCCACCCCCACCACTCCATACCCTCAGCCTAGTCGGCGCTCGCGGAGGAATCCTCAGTCGCGCAGCGGCAGCACGATCGGGCGATCGGATGCTCCCAGGCGGTGGATCTGCACGTCGAGCCCGTAGACCCGCCCGACGCGGTCGGCCGTCATGACGGCGGCGGGCGTGCCGACGGCATCGAGCCGGCCGTGGTCGAGCAGCGCGATGCGGTCGGCGTAGGCGCCCGCGAGCGAGAGGTCGTGCACGACGACGACGACCGAGCGGCCCTCGGAGGCGAGGTGGCGGGCGAGGCGCATGACCTCCTCCTGGTGCCGAAGGTCGAGGGCCGCGGTCGGCTCGTCGAGGAAGACGATCGGGGTGGACTGCGCGAGCACGCGCGCGAGAGATACGCGCGCCTGCTCGCCTCCGCTGAGGCTCGTGAACCGGCGGCCGAGCAGGTGGGCGATGTCAGTGGCATCGACCGCGGCATCCACCGCCCGTTCGTCGTCGGCGAGGTCGGCCGTGCGCAGCCAGGGGCTGCGGCCCATCTGCACGATCTCGAGCACGC
Source organism: Actinomycetales bacterium Ga0077552 (assembly GCA_001464255.1). Classification (GTDB taxonomy): domain Bacteria; phylum Actinomycetota; class Actinomycetes; order Actinomycetales; family Microbacteriaceae; genus Microcella. The sequence continues at coordinate 6,656 of LNFD01000261.1, forward strand.
GGAAGGGGAAGCTCACGGTGTTCGCCTGCGAGAGCACGGCGCGACGGCGGGCGAGCTCGAGCGGACGATAGGCGGCGACCGCGCGGCCCATGAGCTCGACCGCTCCCTCGCTCGGCCGCA
>LNFD01000262.1 GCA_001464255.1 Actinomycetales bacterium Ga0077552
AGTGCCTAATCTGGAGGGCATGTCAGCCCTTCGCGTCGCGGTCGCCGATGATTCGGTGCTGCTGCGCGAAGGGCTGGTTCGCGTGCTGCGCGACGCCGGTGTCGAGGTCGTCGGCGCGTACGGCGACGCGGAGACCCTGCTCGCCGCGGTTCCCGCGCTCGCGGTCGATGCCGTCGTGCTCGACGTGCGCATGCCGCCGACCTTCCGCGACGAGGGCGTGCGCGCGGCGATCGAGCTGCGGCGGCGGCACCCGGCGATCGCGATCCTGCTGCTGTCGCAGTACGTCGAGGTGGCCTACGCGCAGGAGCTTCTCGCGGCCGGAACGGGCGGGGTCGGCTACCTGCTGAAAGACCGTGTCGTCTCGCTCGACGAGGTGCGGGATGCCCTCGACCGCGTCGCGGCGGGCGGCACCGTGCTCGACCCCGAGGTCATCACGCAACTCATGGCCCGCCGCGTCGACCCGCTGCAGTCGCTCACGGCGCGCGAGCGCGAGGTGCTCGAGCTCATGGCGCAGGGCCGCACGAACGGTGCCATCGCGGGCGCCTTGTTCATCGGCGTCGGCGCGGTCGAGAAGCACATCTCGGCCATCTTCGCCAAGCTCGGCCTCGACGCCGCCGACGGCGACCACCGCCGCGTGCTCGCGGTCTTGGCCTGGCTGCAGGCGCAGTAACCCCCGCCCTTCTGCCGCAGATCTGGGCCAAAAGGGCAGGTCACCTGCGTGCATGCGCCTTTCTGGCCCAGATCTGGCACAGTGCGGCGGGGGCTCAGTAGCGGGCGAGCACCTCGGCGTCGCGCGCGTGCGTGAGCGCCCGGCGCACCGCGTCGAGCGCGCCGACCGGGTCGGTGTCGAGCATGCCGCGGGATGCCCGCAGCTCGTCGACCGCATCCTCCAGCCGCGCCCGCGCGCCCGCCGAGCCGCCCGAGCCGACGGCGTCGCGCGCGACGAGCAGTTGCGCCTCGGCCTGCACGCGCGCGGCGTGGTACGCCTCGCGCGCGTGCGCGAGGCGCTGGGCCTGCGTGCGCGACGAGGCGAGCGACACCTCGACGGCGTCCATCGCCTCGCGCAGGTCGGCGAGTTGCTCGATCGGATCGGTTGCGCCGTCTGCATCGCCGCCCGACACCGCGTCGAGCTGCGCCACGGCCCGCGTGATCGCGACCCCCGAGTCGCCGTCGGGCGCCGCGCCCGCCGCCTCGAGCGCCTCGGTGCGCGCCACCCGCGCGTCGTCGCGCAGCCGGCGCAGCGCCTCGGCCGCGTCATCGAGCCGCGCGGCCGCGGCGCCGACCTGCTCGAGCGCCTCCTCGGCCGAGAACAGCAGCCGCTCGGCCTCGCTGATGGTGGCCATGACGCTGCTCGCGGGGGCCGTGCTGCCCGGCGCCGCGTCCGCTGCCAGGCCCTCGGCACGATCGAGGCCGCGGGCGGCGCGCTCGGGGGCGTCGGCGGCGGGGCCGAGCGCGGTGCGGGCGTGCTGGGTGAGCAGGGCATCCCGCTGCCGCGTCGTCTCGGTCAGCCGGCTGCGGGCTTCGGCGATGCGCGTACGCAGTCGATCGAGCCGCTCGGGCGCGGTCGATTCGAGCGAGCGGCGGTCGCGGAAGGCCGCCGACTGCTCGCCGAGCCCGCGCTCGATGCGGTCGGCGAGCATGACGATGCGGTCGGCGCGCTCGCGGTTGGCGAGCCCGGCATCGGGTTCGTTGTCGATGAGCCGGTGCAGGCGGAAGATCTCGTCGCGGTCGGCGCGGGCGCGGCGTACCGCGCCGCGGTAGTCCTGCGCCGCGCGCTCGCCGAACTGGGCGATCGCGAACTCGACATCGGCCTCGCCCTCGGCGATGCGGTCATCGGCGCGCACGAGAGCCGAGCCCGCGCGGCGGCGGATGTCGTCGGGGGCCTTGACCAGACGGCCCGCGCGACCGCGGCGCCGCGCGACGACGACGATGCCGCCGACCAGCACGGCGGCGACGACGACGAGCACGGTCGTGCCCGCGGCGACGATCGCCGACACGAGACCGCCCACGAGCTCCACGCCCCGATCCTAGAGCGGCAACCTTGTTCGCAACTCAGGCTGAAATGCCCGATGTGCTGCGCTGTGCACGCTCACACGGTGTCTCAGCCTGAGTTGCGAACACGGCGGGCGGGTTCGGGGGCAGACCGCCAGAAATCCCAGGAATTCAGCCAGAGCAGACATACAGTGGCCGCGTGTGGCGTGCCGACCGATACGACGATCATGAGATCGACGCCGAGGAGGCGGGCGGGGAGAACCCTCTCGCGGCTTCCTCGGTGCGGTTCGACGACCCCCGGGTCGTGCCGATGAACGTCGCCGCCCCCATGTGGGATCGCTGGCGCGCCGAGCTCGCGCGCGTCGGCGGCGCGAGCACCCTGCTGCACTTCGACGACGATCCGCGCGGTCGTATCGAGCTCGGCACGAGCCACCCGGGCGGCCTCGCGCGCTTCATCGCGGGCAGCCCGACGCTGCTCAGCAACCTCGTGCGCGACGACGTCGCGCTGCGCCAGGCGCGCGTCGCGGCCGAGCGCATCGCCGACGCGGGCGTCGAGCTCGCGAGCGTGCGCGGCATCGACGCCGTCGCCCTCGGCATCGGCCTCGTCTCGTGGAACCACCAGGGCGTCGACCACTGCGCCCCGCTGCTGCTGCGCCCCTTGCGGCTGCGCCGTCGGGGGCGGGATGTCGAGCTCACCCTCACCGGACGCGTCGCCGTCAACCCGGCCCTCGTGCGCGCGCTCGCGGAGCAGTTCTCGCTGCACCTCGACGAGGCGGCATTCGTCGCCCTCGCCCACGACGGCGAGGCCTTCAAGCCCAACCCCCCACTCGATCGGCTTCGCGGCCTCACCGCGCACCTCGAGGGCTTCACGATCAGCCCGCGCCTCGTCGTGAGCACCTTCGCCGAGGTCGGCCCGGCCATGGTGGCCGATGCGCACGACCTCGCCCATCCCGTGCTCGACGCCCTCGCCGGCAACACGAGCGCCCGCTGGGCCGTCTCCGAGAGCCAGTCGCCCGTCGAGGCGGTGCCCGCCGACCTGCGCCCGCCCGAGACCGACCTGCTGCTGCTCGACGCCGATGCCGAGCAGGAGCACGTCATCGCGAGCATCGCGGCCGGCAACTCGCTCGTCGTCAAGACGCTGCCCGGCACGGGCGCGACCCAGACGGTCGTCAATGCTCTCGGGGCGCTCGTCGCCCAGAACAAGCGCGTGCTCGTCGTGAGCCCGCGCCGCGCGAGCCTGCGCACGATCGAGCGGCGGCTCGCCGACATCGGCCTGCCCGGCGCGGCCGTGTCGCCGGCGTCGCTGCGGCGTGACCTCATCCGTGCGATCGGCCGCAACGAGAAGGCGCAGCGCCCGCGCGTCGCCGACGTCAACGACGCTCTCAGCCGCCTGCGCGCCGTGCTCATCGACTACCGCGAGGCGCTGTCGCGCCCCGATGCCGAGCTCGGCATCAGCGTGCTCGACTGCATCGCCGAGCTCAGCCGCCTGCAGCTGCTGCCGACCCCGCCGACCACGCGCGCGCGCCTGAGCCGCGCCGCCGTCGAGCTGCTCGCCGCTGATCGCCGCGAGGCGGCGGAGGCGATGGTGCAGGCCGCCGAGCTCGGGCAGTTCAGCTACGGCCCGGGCGACTCGCCCTGGTACGGCGCCCGGTTCCGCACGGGCGAGGAGGCAGCGCACGCGCAGGAGCTCGCGCGCCGCCTGCACCACGATCTCGTGCCGCGCCTCGTCGAGCGCGGTCGTCTGCTCATCGCCGCGACGCCGCTGCGCCCCTTCGAGTCGATCGCCGAGCTCGGCGTGTACCTGCGCCTGCTGGCCGATCTGCGCGACACGCTCGACAAGTTCCAGCCCGCGGTGTTCGACCGCTCGCTCAGCGAGCTCATCGCCGCGACCGCTCCGCGCCGCGAGGGCGGCACGATGCCCGCGGCCACCCGCCGGCGCCTCAAGGCGCTCGCGAAGGAGTACCTGCGCCCCGGCGTCGCCGTCGGCGATATGCACGAGGCCCTGCAGCGCATCCAGCAGCAGCGCGTGCTGTGGCAGCGCTTCGTGCCCACGGGCATCACCCCCGCCGTGCCCGTCGGCATCGCCGACGTCGCCGTCGCCTACCAGCAGGTCGATCAAGACCTCGAGGCGCTGGATGCCCCGCTCGGGCACCACAGCCGCGACCAGCAGCTCGCCCACCGCCCGCTCGCCGAGCTGCACGCGCTGCTCGAGGGCCTGGCCGCCGAGAGCGACGTGCTCGCCAACCTGCAGGAGCGCACGACGCTGCTGCAGCGCCTCGAGCGCTGGGATGTCGGTCCGCTGCTGAGCGACCTCGCCGCGCGACATGTTCCGCACGCGCAGGTCGCCGCCGAGCTCGAGCTCGCCTGGTGGCGCTCGGCCCTCGACAGCCTGCTGCAGCACGACCGGGCTCTGCTCGGCGCCGAGCCCGACGTGCTCGAGCGGCTCGAGGCCGACTTCCGCCTCGTCGACGAGGCGCACGCGGCGGGCAGCGCGCAGCTGCTCGGCTGGCAGCTCGCCGAGAACTGGTCGATCGGCATCACCGACTGGCCCGACGAGGCCGAGGCCCTCAAGACGCTGCTGAAGAGCGGGGCGATCACGCCCGCGCAGCTGCAGCGCGAGGCGCCGCACCTCAGCCGGCCGGTCGCGCCGATCTGGCTCGCCTCGCCCTACGACGTGCACGCGATCAGCGACGACATCCCCTTCGACACCGTGCTGCTGCTCGACGCGGGCGCCGTCACGGTCGCCGAAGCCGCTGGCTCGGTGCGCCGGGCCCGCCAGGTGGTCGCGATCGGCGACCCCGTCACGCAGGCGCCCGCGCCGTTCACGATCGCGGTCGGTGAGCCCGTCGACGACGGCGACGTGGATGCCCGGCACGCGGCCTCCGCCCTCTTCCAGCTGAGCGAGCTGCTGCCGGCGGTCTCCCTCACGCGCTCGTACCGCGCCGGGGGTGAAGACCTCGCCGAGCTCGTGAACCGGAGGTTCTACGCGGGCCGCATCGAGTCGCTGCCGTGGGCGGGCTCGTTCCTCGGGCATCCCTCGATCGCCGTCGACTACCTCGACGAGGGTCACGGCATGCCCGACGACGACACCGGCGCCATCGAGAGCGTCGACGTCGAGGTGCAGCGCGCGGTCGAGCTCGTCATCGAGCACGCCACAGCGCGTCCGCACGAGTCGCTCATGGTCGTGACGGCGAGCACCAAGCACGCCGCGCGCGTGCACACGGCCGTGCTCGAGGCGCTCACCCACCGGCCCGACCTGCACGACGTGCTGCTCGGCGACCGGCCCGAGCCCTTCGCGGTGCTCACGATCGAGCAGTCGGTGGCCCAGTCGCGCGACCGCGTGATCTTCTCGATCGGCTTCGGCCGCACCCCGCACGGCCGCGTGCTGAGCGAGTTCGGCTCGCTCGGCCGCCCGGGCGGCGACCGCCTCCTCGCGGTGGCGATGACGCGAGCCCGGCGCTATGTGCGCATCGTCAGCTGCATCCGCCCGAGCGATCTCGATGACGACCGGCTCTCGCACGGCGCCCGCGCGCTCGCCGACCTGTTCGCCGACATCGAGGCGCGCCGCACCGCGGTCGAGCTGCCCGACGACAGCGACCCGATGCTCATCGACCTCGCCCGCCGGCTCGAGGCGCGCGGCATGACGGTCGCGCTCGGGCATCGCGGCAAGCTGCCGCTCGTCGCGAGCCGCGGCGGCTACTGCGTCGCGGTTGAAACGGATGCCGCGCTCGGCCACCTGAGCCTGCGCGAGTCGCTGCGGCTGCGGCCCGATCTGCTGCGCCGCCTCGGCTGGCACTACGCCCGCGTGCACGTTTTCGAGCTGTTCAGCGACCCGGAGGCCGTGGCCGACCGCATCCACGCGCTCGCGGGCGGGGCTCCCGCGGCCCCGACCGGCACGGGTCCCGTGCTCGGCCGCGGCTCCGACCACCCCACCGACGAGCTCGCGATCACCCGCTGACCGGCCCGCGTACGCTGGTCGCATGAGCGAGAGGGATGCGGGGCGCGCCCCGAGCGGCCGCGCCCGCGGCGCGCGTCGGGCCACGACGCCCCCACCGCCCGGGTCGGATCCCGCCCCGAGCCCGGAGCCCGCGCGGCACCAGCTCGACGAGAACGACGCGCGGCTGAAGGCCGAGAAGCCGCCGCACTACTGAGCGGGCGGCGCCTCGTCGCGCTTCGCGAGCAGGTCGCGGATCTCGGTGAGCAGCTCGAGTTCGGTCGGCGGGGCCGTCTCGTCGGCGGGCTGGCCGGCGGCCCGGCGCTCCTCCGCGCGTCGCCGCAGGTGGTTGACGGGCGCGACGAGCGCGAAGTAGACGACGGCCGCGACGATGAGGAAGTTCAGCAGGGCGCCGATGACGGCGCCGAAGTACATCGTCGCCTCCCCGCCCGAGACGGTCGGGATCACGACGGGCAGCGCCTCGGCGAGCGTCGCGGCGTTGAAGAGCGCGCCGATCGCCGGGTTGATGACCGCCGTGACGATCGCCGTGACGACCCCCGTGAACGCGGCGCCGATGACGACGGCCACGGCGAGGTCGATGACGTTGCCGCGCAGGATGAATTCTCGAAAGCCTTTGAGCATGCCCCGATGCTAGCGAGGCGCCGGACTCAGCTGGCGGCGGGTGCTGCGGCCGGCGCCGCCGCGGGGGCGCTCGCGAGTGTCGACGATCCCGAGCCCGAGCTCGACGAGCCGGAGTCGGACGACCCGCCGCTCGAGCCGCTCGCGCGGCTGTCGGTGCGGTAGAAGCCCGAGCCGTTGAAGGTCACGCCGACGGCGGAGAACACCTTGCGCAGACGGCCCTGGCACGTCGGGCACTCGGTCAGCGAGTCGTCGGTGAACGCCTGCTGAATGTCGAACGCGGTCGAGCACTCCGTGCAGCGGTACGAGTACGTGGGCATGACGAACCTCCGCCTTCCAGGATACGGCGGTGCGAGCATCCCCCCGCACCGCGCGCTCAGGGCGTGAAGCGCGTGATGCCGGTGGGGGTCACGACGCCGTCGACGCCCTGATCGTGGGGTTCGCGCGGCAGCTCGTCGAGCACCTCGGTGTCGAAGACGACGGCGAACACGGGCGGGCGGCGATCCATCGAGCCGAGGGTCTTGTCGAAGTACCCGCGCCCCCAGCCCATGCGCATGCCGCCCCGATCGACCGCCGCCGCGGGCACGATGATCAGGCCGACGTCGTTGATCGCGATGGGCCCGAGCAGTTCGGTCGTCGGCACGGGCATTCCGATGAGGTCGAGCGACTCGTCGGCCGCATCATAGGGTGCCCAGTCGAGCAGGCCGTCATCGCGCGACACCGGCAGCAGCACGCGGATGCCGCGCTCGACCGCCCACGCCAGGAACGGCCGGGTCTGCGGCTCGTCGGGCGTGGCGAGGTAGCACGAGAGGGAGCGCGGCCCGAGGCTCGACGTCAGGGCGATGAGCTGGCGCGTCAGCCCCTCGGTCGCGGCCTCACGCTCGTGCGGGGGCCGGATGCGCCGTCGCTCGCGCAGCTCGGCCCGCAGGGCGCGCTTGGTGGCGATCGCGTCGCCGTCGGGAGCGGGGGCCATACCGCCATGCTACGGCTGTGGCAAGCCCGGGGCCGGGATCAGCCTCCCCGATACGCTGAGGCCATGACCCCGCGCATCAGCAAGGCCGTGATCCCCGCCGCGGGGCTCGGCACCCGCTTCCTTCCCGCCACCAAGGCGATGCCGAAGGAGATGCTGCCCGTCGTCGACAAGCCCGCGATCCAGTACGTCGTCGAAGAGGCCGTCGGCGCCGGGCTCACCGACGTGCTCATGATCACGGGCCGCAACAAGACCGCGCTCGAGAACCACTTCGACCGCGTGGGCGAACTCGAGGCGACCCTCGAGGCCAAGGGCGACACCGAGAAGCTCGCCAAGGTCGAGTACTCGACCGACCTGGCCGACATGCACTACGTGCGGCAGGGCGACCCGCTCGGCCTCGGCCACGCGGTGCTGCGCGCGCACATGCACGTGGGCCGGCAGGCGTTCGCCGTGCTGCTCGGTGACGACATCATCGACCCGCGCGACCCGCTGCTCGAGCGCATGATCGAGGTGCACGAAGCACGCAACACGAGCGTCATCGCGCTGCTCGAGGTCGACCCCGCGCAAGCCCACCTCTACGGTGTCGCGACGGTCGAGCCGACCGACGACCCCGATGTCGTGAAGGTCGTCGACCTGGTCGAGAAGCCCGCGCCGGGTACGGCACCCTCGAACTACGCCGTGATCGGCCGATACGTGCTGCGGCCAGAGATCTTCGACATCCTGGAGCACACTGCACCCGGCAAGGGCGGCGAGATCCAGCTGACGGATGCCCTGCTCGAACTCGCGGGCGACCCCGAGTCGGGTGGCGTCTACGGCGTGGTGTTCCGCGGCCGGCGCTACGACACGGGCGATCGGCTCGACTACATCAAGGCCATCGTGCAGCTCGCCGTCGATCGCGACGATCTCGGGCCCGAGCTGCGCCCGTGGCTGAAGGAATTCACTGCCCGCTTAGACTGAGGCGTGGCATCGATCATCCCCACACTGCGCGATGGCGCGACGGTGCTGCGGCCCATCCGCGTCCGCGATGCGCGGGCCCTCGAGGCCGAGCTCATCGACAGCCGCAGCTGGTTGCGGCCCTGGGAGGCCACCAGCCCCTCGGCGCCGATGAGCTGGGATACCCGGGGGAGCATCCGCAACCTGCTGAGCGCCGCGCGCGCCGGCACCGGTCTGCCGTTCATCATCGAGACGGAGGGTCGGCTCGCGGGCCAGCTCAACGTGAGCGGCATGACCTACGGCTCGCTCGCCTCGGCGACCATCGGCTACTGGGTGGGGGCGGGGTTCGCGGGGCGCGGGCTCACGCCCACGGCCGTCGCGCTCGCGACCGACCACGTGTTCTTCACCGTGGGGCTGCACCGCATGGAGATCTGCATCCGGCCCGAGAACGGTCCTTCCCTGCGCGTGGTCGAGAAGCTCGGGTTCCGCTACGAGGGGCTGCGGCGGCGCTACATCCACATCAACGGCGACTGGCGCGACCACTTCTGCTTCGCGCTGACCGTCGAAGAGGTGCCGCAGGGGGTGCTGCAGCGCTGGAAGGCCGGGCGTGTTCCCCCGGGTGCGGCGAGCATCCCCGAACTGGATGTCATCGCCGCACGCCGGGGCATCAGCCTGCCGCCCGCGCGGTGACCGCGGGGGCTCAGACCCAGGTGATCGGGATCGTCAGCATGATGACGGCCGCGAACACGAAGATCGCCGAGCCGATGACGATGAGCGAGTACTGCACGCGACGGCTGCGCACGACGGCGGCGACACCGAGCAGGAACAGCGAGATGGCCATGAGCACGGTCGTGAGCGTCAGCCAGTCGCCGCGCGCGTCGAGCTCGTCGGCCTGCTGCGTGAGTGCGACGGCCTCCTCGCTCTTCTCGGCGTAGGCACCGAACAGCACACCCTGGTACTCCTCGTCGTCGAGCGGGCTCGTGTAGAACTCGGTGTCGGCGGCGTTGATCGCATCGGCCCGCTCGATCGCGGCCCCGAAGTGCTCGCTCACGGCGACGAAGTAGAGGGCGTCGTAGACCTCGGCCGCAACGGGGTCGCCGGCGTCGATCTGCGCCTGCAGCTCGGTGAGGCGCGCGAGGGTCTGCGCATCCTGCACGTACTCCTGGTTTCCCTCGAGGTAGAGCGACTCGGCCTCGGCGGTCGTGCTCTGCGAGAGCGAGAGCGACTTGGCGGTCTGGCCGTCGTACAGCGCGGCCTGGAACGAGACCCAGGCGGTCGCGACCGAGACGATGCCGAGCAGGATGACGATGAGCAGCTCGGCGTTGCCGAAGAAGGCGCGCAGCCCGGTCTTCTCGGTCGTCTCGTCGGGTGCGGGGGCAGGGGTCGTCGACATGGTGTCCTTTGCGAGGGGGGAGGGGAAGGGGGATGCGGTCCCGGGTCTGCAGACACTCCGCCGACCTGCCGACCGCACCGGCTCGTGAATCGTACCTTTGCCGCATGGAGTCCACGGGCGGCGGCACGGCGATCCTCATCGTCATCGCCGCGAGCCTCTGGATGCTCTACCTCGTACCGATGTGGCGCCGCCGCCGCGAGTACCTCGCGACTGAGCGCAATGCCATTCGCCTGCAGCAGACGCTGCGCATCATGGCGCACGCGGCCGAGGTGCCCGAGTCGGTGCGCGCCGAGCTGACCGCGCGCGATGTCGCCGCGCAGCAGCGCTCGCTCGCGGCTCGTCAGCGCGAGCTCGCCGCGATCGAGCGGGCACGCGAGGCCGCCGCCCAGCGCGCGCTGCGGGCGCGGCTCACCGAGTCGGCGCCGGGCCTCATGGCCGAGATGGATGCCGCACGCCTCGGTCAGCGCCGCCTGCGCCGCTCGCGCGCGCTCACCTCGCTCACGACTCTGCTCGCCCTCGTCGGCATCGTCGTCGCCCTGGTCGTCGGGGCCTGGGCCTGGGCGGGGTTCGCCGCCTTCGTCGCGATCAGCGGCGGGATGCTCCTCACGGGCCTCGCGCGCGCGCAGCGCCGCCGCACGGCTCCTGTCGCCGGCGTCGCCGCGCCCGAGTTCGTCGATCTGGCGCCCCCGGTTCGCCGGGCGCCCGCGGTCGCGCGCCGCGAGTGGACGCCCGTGCCGCTGCCCAAGCCGAGCTACCTCAGCGCGCCGGTCGTGCCGGCCGGGGCCGCGGCTCCGGCTCTCGACCACGCGGCCGCCCTCGCTGCTGCCGCCGCCGAGGCCGAGCGGGCGCAGCGGGCGGCAGCCCGCGCGGCGTCCACCGACGTCGCCGCGGCCGCTTCCACAACTTCGGAAGGGAAGGCGGCCGAGGCCGCCCGGCCCGCCGCGAGCCGGTTCGCCGGCATGGGCCTCGTCGAGGGGCTGCCGACGCGCGCGCCCGACCTCGACGAGGTGCTCGAGCGCCGTCGCGCCGCCGGCTGAGCCCGCGCAGCACCCGGTCGAGCGCCCCGCGCGTGAATGGTAATGTGGTCGACGCACCACGGGCCTGTGGCGCAGTTGGTAGCGCGCCTCGTTCGCATCGAGGAGGTCAGGGGTTCGAATCCCCTCAGGTCCACCATTTTCCTTCACCGCGCGGGGCTCCGGTGGATGCTCGCGCGTCGTGCTTGACTATCGTCACGTTATAGAGTGACTAGTCAATCTAGAATGATGTACTATCAGCTCATGATTCGCCCCACCCTGCACTCACGTGCCGAGATTCTGGCTGACGCGCTGTCAGTGTTCTTCTCCGACGGGATCGGTGTGTCGACCGCGAAGATCGCCGCGGCTGCGGGGGTGTCGAACGGCACACTGTTCAACCAGTTCCCCACCAAGCAGGCATTGATCGACGCTCTGTACCTATCGATCAAGACCGATCTCGCCGACACAGTCGGTGAGTTCGATGATGCTGATCCCCTCGAGCATCGCATGCGTCAGTTGTGGAACAGACTGCTCGCCTGGGCTCGTAGCAACCCTGAAGCCCAACTGGTGGCGAACTTGCTGCACGACTCGGACCTGGTGAGCGCCGAAGCGGTCGCTGCCGGATACGCAACGTCCCGTGCTCCGATGGAGATGCTCCTCGAAGCTCAAGCCGCCGGTCTGCTCGCAGACCTGCCCTTGGAGTATCTGGTAGCCCTGATCCGCCACCACCTCGATGAAGTGGTCGCGACCAACCTTGACGCCGACCAGGCAGATCTCGCCTTCCAGGTCTTGTGGAACGGGATCACCGTCCGTCGCAGCCCCGGTGCCGATCACAGCGTGCCCCGTTGATTCGCACCGACCAGCCCTCACCACCTCCATCGCAGTCGACGAACCGGGCGACTTGTTACGCAACTCAGAAAGGATCACGCATGGAGTATCACGCGAGCGCCACGATCGCAGCGCCAGTTAAGGAAGTCTGGGACATTCTCGTCGACACCGATCACTGGCACGAATGGGACCCACACGTAGTTCGCGTCGAGGGTCACGCAATCCTCGGCGGCAGGATTCGGATGTACACCACGCTGTCATCGACGACGGTTCCGGTTGAGGTCGCAGAGTTCGAACAGCCGAATCGGATGGTGTGGCGCGGAGGCCTTCCGTTTGGTTTGATGACCGGCACTCGAACCTTCTCGCTCACAGAGGCCGATGGCGCCACCACTTTTGTCCTGCATGAAGTGTTCACCGGCCCGCTCGTCGGCATCCTCGGCCGGTTCATGCCGGATCTCCAGCCCACATTCGAGGTGCATGTCGAGGGACTGCGCGCCCGCATCGAGGGTTGAGCGGTGTCCGTCTACCCGCGATCCGCGAGGATCAACAACGCGGAACCCAGGCCGATGCCGGCCGCTACTAGCGTGACTGAGATTCAGCCCGGAGGCCAAAAATGAGCATGTCGGACGAGCAACGCAGGTACTTGGACCCGGAGAGCTTCCGTGACTACGTGGATCGGGACGAGTGGGAGATCCGCGTAGAGAGGGACGTTCGCGTGAGCGCCGAGAAGGCCTGGGAAGCCTGGTTCCCGGCCATCTGGGAGGGTCAAGACGGAACCGTCATGACCAATCCTGGCCAGGGGCGGGGCCGTTTAGGGAGCGTTCGGTGGATCCCACGCGTTCGAATGACCGAGCGCATCGTGAGCGTGGGGATACCGGCTCTCTCCAACGCTCCTGAAGCTGTGCCATCCATCAGCTACACCGTGGAGCACTTTTCTGCGACGTCGTATCTGGGGTATCTGCGTTTTGTGCCGATCGACAATGAGCCAGATGCCACACGCATCATGTGGTGTGTCAAGTGGACGCCGTCTTTCGCCGGGCGCTTGCTGTTCTTCGGCGGTCACGTCCTCGTTCGCATGCTGACATCGGCGATGCACCAGGGGTTGATCCGCTTGGAGACGGAAGCGACCGGTAGCGCGGCCACGCACTAATCTCCCACGCCTTGGGTCAGGTCCCTGGAAGTGGTGTAACGGCTGATCCTCCGACTTATGCGCTGAGTGCGACGAGGGTGTCGGCGACCACCTCGCTTCCCGGTGTCGGGGATGGCGTGCATGCGGGAGCGAGCCAACACGTCCAGGCTCAGGTATCGGCGTCCTTCGGCCCACTCGTCGGTTTGCTAGCGACGCTCGCGGCCATGAGTGTCGCGCATTCTGACACCGCGAAGTCGGAGCT
>LNFD01000263.1 GCA_001464255.1 Actinomycetales bacterium Ga0077552
CATGGCTATCTCGTGAATAGCCATGCCTTCTGAATAGGCCAAAACCAGCTTAGACACAATCGACGAGGAAAGCTTCTTCGGACGTCGAGAAGCACCAGGGCTGCGAGATCGCAGCCGCGGAGTGCTCGATGCCGCCTCATCCATCAAGGAACAGAGGTCAGAAGTCTGCTTCTCTCGATTGCAGTAAGTTCTCAGTACCCCCACCATCCCATCGCTTCTCGATCGCAGTACCCTCGCGGCATGACGACTCCGCCGCCGGACGAACGTGTGATGCAGTGGATGCTCGACACCGACCCGGCGCTGCGCTGGCAGGTTGAGCGCGACCTGGCCGATGAGCCCGAGCACGTGTGGCAGGCGACCCGCGCGCGCGTGGCGACCGAGGGCATGGGCGCCGCGCTGCTCGCGCATCAGGATGCCGACGGCCAGTGGGCGGGTGGCGCGTACTTCCCCGCCGGGTTCGACTGGGACAGCGAGGAGGCGCAGGAGGGCCAGCCGTGGACGGCCACCACCTGGACCCTCAACACCCTGCGCGAGTTCGGCCTCGACTCCGCGGCGCTCGCCGGCACGGCCGAGAAGCTCGCCGCGAACGCGCGGTGGGAGTACGACGACCTGCCCTACTGGGGCGGCGAGGTCGACGCGTGCATCAACGGCTTCACGCTCGCCAACGGCGCCTGGCTCGGCGCCGACGTCGATGCGATCGCGACGTGGTTCGCCGAGCACCAGATGGCCGAGGGCGGCTGGAACTGCGAGTGGGTCGAGGGCTCGGTGCGGTCGAGCTTCCACTCGACGCTCAACTCGCTGAAGGGCATCCTGGAGTGGGAGGAGCGCACCGGCGATACCCGCCTGCGCCCGGCGCGGCATGCGGCGCACGAGTACCTGCTGCGGCGACGGATGCTGTACCGCGCGTCGACCGGCGAGCTCGTGGGGCCCTGGGCCACGCACTTCGGCTACCCGTTCCGCCACGTCTATAGCGCCCTCAACGCGCTCGACTACCTGCGACGAGCGTCACTGCTCGAGGGCACGCCGCCCGACGAGCGGGCATCCGACGCGATCGGGATCATCCGCGACGCCCAGCAGCCCGACGGCAGCTGGCTGCAGGAGCGCCGCCACCCGGGCCGCGTCTGGTTCGAGCTCGACGTGCCCGTCGGCGAGCCGTCGCCGTGGCTGACATTCCTGTCACTGCGCGTGCTGCGCTGGTGGGACGACGCGGTCGTCGCGGAGAACCCGGCGTCCTGACGACAACCGCGTCTTTCTGTCGAAACATTGACGGAAAAAAACCTGCTCCGTACTGTCGGTCTCGTGATCGAGTCGACGGGAGGGCACGCGCTCGTGCGGCGTTCCCACGTCGACCGCGTGCTGCGGGTGCTGCAACGCGACGGCGCGTTGAGCCGGGCCGAGATCGCGGCGCGCACGGGCATCTCGCGCACGACGATCTCCGAGATCACCGGCAGCCTGCTCGCGAGCCGCTCCATCACCGTCGTCGCGACCGACGCGCTGGGCCGTTCGGGCCGTGGGCGCCCTGCCGAGCTGCTGGCCCTCGATCCCTCGGCCGGGCAGTTCCTCGGCATCGACTTCGGCCACCGCCGCGTGCACGTCTCGATCGCCGATGCGTCGCACGACATCATCGCCTCGGGCGAGGCGCGCTATCCCGATGACGCGCAGTGGCCCGAACGCCTCGACGCCCTCTCCGCGCTCATCGACGAGCTGCAGCAGGGCTCGGGCGTGCACCTCAGTGCACTGCAGGCCGTCGCCGTCGGAGTCCCCGGTCCGTTCGTGACCGCGCAGGGGACACCGGGGGAGGGCTCGGGTCGGTTGTCCGCGAGCCGGTCGCTCGAGACCGAGCTCGCCGAGCGATTCGGTGCCGCTGTCGTGCTCGACAACAACACCCGGTATGCCGCGCTCGCCGAGGCGCAGCGGGTGACGGACGATCAGCCCGGCGACGTCGTCTACCTCCGGCTCGGGGACGGCATCGGGGGCGGCCTCGTCGTCGGTGGCCGCCTCGTCTCGGGTTCGGTCGGGCTCGCCGGCGAGTTCGGCCACGTGCGCAGCGTCGAGAACGGTCGCCTCTGCCGCTGCGGAAAGCACGGCTGCCTCGAGACCATCGCCTCGACACCCGCCATCCTGGCGGCGTGCGCCGCGCGCGGCCTCCCGATCACGACGGTGGACGAGTTGCGGGCGGCGGTCGCCAAGGCGCACCCCGTCGTCGACGAGATCATCCGCGTCGCCGGTGTTGCCGTCGGCCGCGTGCTGGCGACCGCCTCGCTCATGCTCAACCCCGCGATCGTCGTCGTCGGCGGTGAGGTGCCGAGGCAGGCCCCCGGCATCCTGCGCGTGATCGCCGAGACGATGGCCGACGAGCTCTCCTCGACAGTGCCGGCGGCTCCGCGGGTGAGCCCTGCGGCCTACTCCGGCGACGAAGGATCGCGCGGGGCGATCATCGCCCTCTTCCACTCCTCGCCGCTGCTCGTCGACTACCCCGATCGCGAGACCCGTGCTCGGTCCACCGCCCCGTGAAAGGCAACCCGTGACCACGCCTCCGAACATCCTCTTCCTGATGACCGATCAGCACCGGGTCGACACCCTCGGCACCTACGGCGCCACGACCGGTCGCACTCCGGCGCTCGACGCGCTGGCGGCCGGCGGCACACGGTTCGATCGGTGGTTCACCCCGACCGCGATCTGCACTCCCGCCCGCGTGAGCCTGCTGACCGGCCAGGCGCCGTTCCGCCACCGCGTGCTCGCCAACCACGAGCGCAACGTCGGCTATCTCGAAGACCTGCCGCGCACGGCGTTCACCTTCCCCGAAGCGCTGACCGACGCCGGCTACAACTGCGGGTTGCTCGGCAAGTGGCACGCGGGCCACGAGCGCGCCGCCGCCGACTTCGGGTTCGACGGCCCCGACCTGCCCGGCTGGCACAACCCCATCGAGCACGAGGAGTACCGCGCCTACCTGGCCGAGAACGACCTGCCGCCCTACGCGATCAGCGATCGCATCCGCGGCGTGCTGCCCAACGGCGGCCCCGGCAACCTGCTCGCGGCACGCCTGCACCAGCCCGTCGAGGCCACCTTCGAGTACTTCCTCGCCGAGCGCACGATCGCCCTGCTCGAGCAGTACGCCGACGACTACCGCAGCGGCGAGCGGCCCTTCTTCCTGGCGCTGAACTTCTACGGGCCGCACCTGCCGTACATCCTGCCGAACGAGTACTTCGATCTGGTCGACCCCGGCGAGGTCGAGCTACCGGCGTCGATCGCCGAGACCTTCGAGGGCAAGCCGCCCGCGCAGGCCAACTACAGCGCGCACTGGACGTTCGACACCATGTCGCTCGAGGTGTCGCGCAAGCTCCTCGCGGTCTACCACGGCTACGTCGCCCTCATCGACGACCAGATCGCGCGCGTCATGGCCGCTCTCGATCGGCTCGGCCTGACCGACTCGACCACGGTCTTCTTCACGAGCGATCACGGCGAGTTCACCGGTTCGCACCGTCTGCACGACAAGGGGCCGGCGATGTACGACGACATCTACCGCACGGCGGGCATCATCCGCATGCCGGGCGGTGCCGCCGGCCAGGCGCGCCCGGAGTTCGTGAGCCTGGTCGACTGCACCGCGACGATCCTCGACATCGCGGGCCTCGACACCGCACCGGCCACCGACTCCCGCAGCCTGCTGCCGCTGCTGCGGGGCGAGAGCCCTGCGTGGGAGGCGGACATCGTGGGCGAGTTCCACGGCCACCACTTCCCCTACCCGCAGCGCATGCTGCGCACCGAGCGCTACAAGCTCGTCGTCAACCCCGAGTCGGTGAACGAGCTCTACGACCTCGAGAGCGATCCCGACGAGCTGACGAACCGGTACCTCGATCCCGCGTTGACGGAGGTGCGCGCCGCGCTGATGCGCCGCCTCTACACGCGCCTGGTCGAGCGCGGTGACAACTTCTTCCACTGGATGACGTCGATGTACGAGGTCGGCGTCGTCGATCACGACCCGACGATGAGCGGCCTCGACGAGTCGACCTACCGCTCCGCCGCCCCGACCGGGTGATCGTGGCTACGCTGGCTCTCGCCGCGAGGTGCGACGCCCGGCAGGAGAGGGAATCACGATGAGCATCGACCTGGTCGAGCTGCCGGGCGGCACATTCCGCATGGGTTCCACGGCCTTCTACCCGGAGGAGAGCCCGGTCGTCGACCGCACGGTCGGCCCGTTCGCGATCGCCCGCACCCCGGTGACGGTCGCGCAGTTCGCGCGCTTCGTCGACGAGACCGGCTACGTCACGACCGCCGAGCGGCCGCTCGACCCGGCCGACTTCCCCGGTGCGGTCGACCTCGACACCCGGCCCGGGTCGCTCGTGTTCACGCCGACCGCCGGCCCGGTCGATCTGCGCGACTGGCGCCAGTGGTGGCGCTGGGTGCCCGGAGCCTGCTGGCGCGCGCCGCAGGGCCCCGGGTCGTCCGTCGAGGCGCTCGGCGAGCATCCGGTCGTGCAGATCTCGTTCGAGGACGCCATGGCGTTCTGCGACTGGGCGGGCGTGCGCCTGCCGACCGAGGCGGAGTGGGAGTTCGCGGCCCGGGGCGGGCTCGACGGCGCGACCTACGCCTGGGGCGAGGAGCCGCAGAGCGAGGGCGTGCTGAAGGCCAACACCTGGCAGGGCGACTTCCCCTGGCGCAACACGGGAGCGAACGGGTGGGTCGGCACCTCGCCGGTCGGCAGCTTCGCCCCCAACGGGTACGGCCTGGTCGACATGACCGGCAATGTCTGGGAGTGGACGTCGACTCTGTGGAGCGAGCACCACGACGAGACGGCATCGAGCTGCGGATGCTCGCCGCAGGCCGCGCCGCCCTCGACCACTGATCGCGTCGCGAAGGGCGGCTCGCACCTCTGCGCTCCCGAGTACTGCCTGCGCTACCGCCCGGCGGCGCGCACCCGGCAGACGGTCGACTCGTCGACGACGCACATGGGGTTCCGCGTCGCTCGCGACCTCTAGCCCGCCGGTACTTCGGGCTGCGCGCGCCGACGCGTGCCGTCGCGCTGCGCGGCGGCACCCGCGACGATGACGATCACGATGCCGATGATCTGCAAGGGCCCGGGCAGCTGGCTCAGGATGATAAGCCCGACGATGAGACCGAACGCGGGCTCGATCGCGAGCAGCGTGCCGAACGCCGTGTGGGTCATGCGGCGCAGGGCGAGCATCTCGAGCCCGAACGAGACGACCGGGGTGATGAGCGCGATGCCCGCCGCGAGCAGGATGATCGGCACCGTGGGCGTACCGCCGATCACCTGGGGCAGCCCGATGACGGTCGTCACGACGGCCGCGATCGGGATCGTGAAGGCGAGCCCGGTGATGCCGCTGAAGCGGTCGCCGACGCGCTGGGTGAGCAGGTTGTAGAGGCCCCAGCAGGTGCCCGCGAGCAGGGCGAAGACGATGCCGAGGGCATCCGTCGCCCCCTTCCAGGGTTCGGTCAGCAGTACGACGCCGACGAGCGCGAGGGCGGGCCAGACGAGCGCCCGGCGCCGCCGGCTCATGACGGCCGCGACGGTGAGCGGGCCGAGGAACTCGATCGCGACGGCCGTGCCGAGCGGGATGCGGTCGAGCGCGGCGAGGAAGAACGTCGTCATGAGCCCGGTCACCGCGCCGAGCATGAGCAGCGTCGGCACGTCGGCCCGGCGGATACTGCGCACGCTCGGCCGCACGATGAGCAGCAGGAAGACCGCGCCGAAGCACATGCGCAGCCAGGAGGTTCCGGCCGCGCCGACCGCGTCGATCACGGTGACCGAGAGCGCGTTCGATACCTGGATGAGCAGCATGGCGGCGACCGCCATCGACCACGCGGGCGGCGTCGCGCGGGCGGTTGCGGTGTCAGTCACGGGATGCTCCGCTCGCGCTCGTCGTCCCGACACCGGGCTCGAAGACGGTGAGCGAGAAGCGCGCCACCGTGTCGCCCGCACAGGAGTAGCCGTGCGGCGCGTCGCCGCGGAAGGTCAGCGCGTCTCCGGAGCCGAGCTCGTGCACGCGATCGTCGATCTCGACGCGGACGCTGCCCTCGAGCACGTGCAGCAGTTCGCGTGTGCCGGGGAGGTGCGGCTCGCTCGAGTGGCGCTCGCCGGGGTGCATGGTCCAGTCCCAGAGCTCCACGACATCGGGCGACTGGGTTCCGGCGACAAGGGCGCCCGTGCCGCCATGCTCGCCGCGCCAGAGCACGGCGGCCGTCCCGGCGCGGGTCACGCGCTCGTCGGGCAGGGCGGGCGGCTCGACGAGCGCGGGCAGTCCCACGCCGAGCGCCTCACTGAGCCGCAGCAGTGTGCCGATGCTCGGATTGACCGCGCCCTGCTCGACGCTCACGACCATCCGCCGACTCACACCCGCGGCGGCGGCGAGCTGGTCGAGGGTCCAGCCGCGCGCGCCGCGCTCGTGCCGCACGCGCGCGCCGATCACGCGCGCGAGCGCATCCGTGTCGATCTCCATGAGTGCATGATAATGCACTTCTGATGCATGATGATGCTCATGACCTACACGTCGACCTTCATCTTCGCGCTCCGCCAGCTCGATGAGCGGTTCCAGGCGCTCAACACCGAGATCGCCGAGCGTGCCCGCGCGATCCCCGGGTTTCTCGGCGAGGAGTCGTGGCACGACGACACGTCGGGCCTTCACTCGGAGGTCTACTACTGGGCGAGCGAGGATGCCCTGCGCGAGCTCGTCGCCATGGACACGCACGGCATCGCGAAGGGGCTCTCCGACAACTGGATCGCCGAGTACCGGGTCGTCATCGCCGAGGTGCGGGCGGTGTACGGCCAGACGACTCTCGGGTTGACCCACATTCCACCGGGAGCACCGGCGCCGAGCGCCTAGGGCGTGTCTCCTAACTGCTTCAGCCAGAGTGTGATGGCACGCAGGACGGCTCCACCGCGGTAGGTGAGGGCGAGTTTGTCGTAGCGGGTGGCGA
>LNFD01000264.1 GCA_001464255.1 Actinomycetales bacterium Ga0077552
GAGGCGTGAAGCTACGCCCCAGCGCCTAACGCCCCCCGCGGGCAATCACTTATGAGGCACGACCCAGATCAGCCGGGCAGTTTGACATGAGGCACCGCGCAATCGACCCGATCGGCATGCCCAGCGTGCGCTGCAGGGCGTGGTTACACTGAGCGCGTGACCACCCCCGCCACCCGCCACAAGCGCGCCACGATCTTCGATGTGGCGGCGGAAGCAGGGGTCTCGCGCGGAACCGTCTCGCGGGTGCTCAACGGCGAGCCGTACGTCTCGGCGGCGGCTCGCGAAGCGATCGAGGCCGCCATCGCGAAGGTCGGGTACGTGCGCAACACCGCGGCCCGCAACCTCGCCAAGCAGTCCTCCGGCGCGATCGCGCTCATCGTGCACGAGCCCGACTCGGTGTTCATCGACGACCCCAACATCGGGGCCATCCTGCTCGGCGCCAACGCCGCCCTCTCGGCGGCCGACTACCAGCTCGTGTCGCTCATCATCGACACCGAGCGCGACTCGCAGCGCGTCACGGGCTACCTCGGCGGCGGATTCGTCGACGGCGCCATCATCGTCTCGGCGCGGGAAGACGACCCGATCTCGCAGGCGATCGCCGACCTCCGGCTCCCGGCCGTCATGGTCGGTCGCCCCGACAACCAGCCGCAGCTGCCCTGGGTCGGCATCGACAACCGGGGAGCGGCGCGGCAGATCACCGAGCGCCTGCGCGGGACGGGTCGTCGACGCATCGGCATGATCGCCGCCGGTCTCGACCGCGACTCGGGCCGCGACCGCCTCGCCGGGTTCCGCGAGGCGATGGGAGACGGCTTCGACGACTCGCTCGTGGCCCGGGAGCGCTTCTACACGTATGCCGCCGGCGTGGCCGGCATGGCCGCCCTGCTCGCGCGCGATCCCTCGATCGACGGCGTGTTCGCCGCCTCCGACGCGATCGCCGCGGGGGCGCTCGAGACACTGCGCAACGCCGGGCGTCGCGTGCCCGCCGATGTCGGCATCGTCGGGTTCGACGACAGCTCGTGGGCCGTGCGCGCGCAGCCCGCGCTCTCGACCGTGCGTCAGCCAGCCGGGCAGCTCGGCGCTCGCGCCGCCGAGCTCGTGCTGGAGCAGGTGCGCACGGGCTCGCTCGCCGCTAATGGCGCGCTGCTCGCGACCGAGATCGTCTGGCGCGACTCGGCATGAGCCCCGCGGTCGTCGCGGGGCACGCGCGGCGGGCACGCGCGCGGGCCGCGGCGGCCCTCGCCGGGCTCGCTGTCGGAGGGCTCGCTGTCGCCTACGCCGCGTACGCGCTGCTGGCCCCGGTTCCCGCCGTCGCGGCGACGCTGCAGCCGCTCACCGCCATCTCGACACCCGCCGCCGAGGTCACCCTACCCGGCTACGGCGCGGGCGCGATCGGCGGGGTCGTCGACGGGCGCATCTACGCGGGCAGCGACCTCGACACCCCGCGGCCCATCGCCTCCATCACCAAGGTCGTCACGGCCCTCGTCGTGCTCGACGCGCACCCGATCGCGGCGGAGCAACCCGGCGCCACCCTCACGCTCACGGCGGCGGATGCCCGGTTGCGCGATCGATACGCCGCGATCGGCGGCACGACCGCCCCGGCGCCAGTGGGCCTCGCGATCAGCGAGCGTCAGGTCATCGAGCTGATGATGGTGCAGTCGGCGAACAACTACGCCGAGACCCTCGCCACGTGGGCGTTCGGCTCGATGGATGCCTACCTGTCGGCGGCGCGCACCTGGCTCGACGAGCGCGGCCTCACGACCATCTCGATCGCCGACGCCACGGGCTTCTCGCCGGGCAACACCGCGTCGCCCCGCGCGCTGCTCGAGCTCGGCCGCGTCGCGGCGGCCGACGCTGTCGTGAGCGCCGCATCCGCCCTGCCCTCGGTCACCGTGCCGGGCGTCGGTACCTTCGAGAACCGCAACCAGCTCATCGGCGTCGACGGCGTCACCGGCCTGAAGACCGGCACGCTCGACGAGGCCGGGGCCTGCCTGCTCTTCACCGCGGTGCACGAGATCGACGGCGAAACCGTGCCGATCGTGGGGGTCGTGCTCGGCGGCCCCGATCACGCCCGCCTCGCCGCCGATGTGCGCGCCCTGCTCGCGAGCGTGCGCGACGACTACCACGCGGTGCCTGTCGCGACCGCGGGCGAGCTCGTCGCGCTCTACGAGGCACCGTGGGGCGAGACCGCGCGCGTCGAGGTCGCCCGCTCGGTCGACGGGCTCGTCTGGGGGCCGGTCGAGAGCCGCACGGCGATCGCGCTGCCCCTGCTGCGACCGGGCCTCGCGCCGCCACCGCTCGACCCCCTCACGGTGCGGTTCGGCGGCACGGTCGTCGACGTCGCGCTCGAGCTCGACGGGCCGCTCGAGGGCCCGGATCTCGCGTGGCGCCTGAGCCGCCCGTTGATCGACCTGCTCGGCGGCTGACGCCGGTCTAGATGACCGGTCGCTTCGGGCGCACCGTGTCGCCCGACGACTGGTGGCGGATGCGCCGCACGACCCACGGCACGAGGTACTCGCGCGCCCAGCCCATGTCGTCGACACGCGCCGACCGCCACGATCGCGCGGGCAGGGGCTCGGGATGCTGCGGCTCGAGCTGGTGGTCGATGCCCAGCGCGTCGAGCACCGCGATCGCGATCGTGTGGTGCCCGAGCGGCGAGAAGTGCAAGCGGTCGGGGGCCCACATCTGCGGGTTCTGCAGCTGCCGCAGCGCCCACATGTCGGCGACGATCGCGTCGTGCTTCGCCGCGACGTAGCGCAGGTTCTCGTTGTAGATCGCGACCTTGCCGCGCACGCGCCGCAGCACGGGCGTCATGCCGATGTCGGGGCCGTTGAACATGACGACCGTCGCGCCGTTCGCCCGAAGGCGCCCGATCGTCTGGTCGAAGAGCTCGGCGACCCGGTCGGGATCGGTACCGGGGCGGATGATGTCGTTGCCCCCGCCCGAGATCGTGATGAGGTCGGGGCGGAGCGCGAGCGCGGCATCCACCTGCTCATCAGCGATCTGCTGCAGCAGCCGGCCGCGGATGGCGAGGTTGGCATAGGCGAAGTCGTCGGTGCGCTCGGCGAGCACCTCCGCGACGCGGTCGGCCCAGCCACGGTGCCCGCCGGGGCTCTGCGGCTCGGGATCGCCGATGCCTTCCGTGAACGAGTCGCCGATCGCGACGTAGCGCGACCACGGGTGCAGCTGAGGCATGCTCCTAGCCTGGCAGACGGAGGGCTTGCGCCGCATCATGGCAACGCGCCGCCGGAAACCTCCCCCGAACGGGGGACATCTGCTTGACTGTGAGCCGAGCGTTTCCTCAGAATCGCTCGAACCTCGGCGGGGCGTCGACTGCACGTCCGCCACAACGAAAGGAGAAGCCCATGGGCTTCCTCGCATTCCTCCTGCTGGGTCTCATCGCGGGCGCGATCGCCAAGGCGATCCTGCCCGGCAAGCAGTCCGGCGGCTGGCTCTCCACCCTCATCCTGGGCGTCGTCGGCGCCCTCCTCGGCGGCTGGATCGGCAGCCTGCTCGGCCTCGGCTCGGTCGACTCGTTCTTCAGCATCGGCACCTGGCTGCTCGCCATCGGCGGCTCGATCCTCGTGATCCTGCTCTGGGGGCTCATCACCCGCAAGCGCTGAGCGCTTCCTGCAGCAGCCGCACGCCCCACGCGCATCCCTCCGCCGTCACCGCACGGTGGCAGGATGCTCGCGTGGGGCGTTCGTCATGAGCAAGCAAGACGGCCGCGGTCGGCAGGTCACCGTCGACGCGACCGACGACCTCAGCGCGCGCATCCTGCACCTCGACATGGACGCCTTCTTCGCCTCGGTCGAGCTGCTCGACCGGCCCGAGCTGCGCGGCCGGCCCGTGATCGTCGGCCACCGCGGGGCGCGGTCAGTCGTCACCGCGGCGACCTACGAGGCCCGCCGCTACGGCGTGAACTCGGCCATGCCCATGGCCGTCGCGCTGCGCCGCTGCCCGCAGGCGGTCGTGCTCGAACCGCACTACGAGCGCTACCAAGCGGCCTCGCGCGAGGTCATGCGCATCCTCGGCGACGTCACACCGCTCGTCGAGCCGCTCAGCATCGACGAGGCCTTCCTCGACGTGAGCGGGGCAACCGCGCTGTTCGGCCCGCCGTTCGCGATCGGCACGGCGCTTCGCGCGCGCATCCGCGACGAGACGGGGCTCGTGGCCTCCGTGGGGGCCGCGGCGACGAAGTTCGTGGCCAAGCTCGCCTCCGGGCGCGCGAAGCCCGATGGCCTGCTCGTCGTGCCCGAGGCCGAGACCCTCGCCTTCCTGCACCCGCAGCCCATCACGGCCCTGTGGGGCGTCGGCGCGGCCTCGGCGCAGCGCCTCGAGCGGCTCGGCCTGCGCACGATCGGCGATGTCGCGGATGCCCCCCTCGACGCCCTCACGCGCGCACTCGGGCCCGCCGCCGCGGGGCACCTGCACGCGCTCGCGCACGGCCGCGACCAGCGGACTGTCACGCCGGAGCGTGCGGAGAAGACCATCGGGCACGAGGTGACGTTCGAGCGCGACATCGCCGACACGCGCGTGATCGACCGCGAATTGCTGCGGCTGGCCGAGCGCGTCGCCGAGCGGCTGCGCGCCGGGGGATGGGTCGCGCGCACCCTGGCGATCAAGCTGCGCTTCGGCGACTTCGAGACCATCACACGGGCACAGACCCTGCCGGAGCCCACTGATGTCGCTCAGCGCATCGCGACCGAGGCGCGCGCGCTCTACGCGGCCTCGCCCGTCGTCGGGCGCGGGCTGCGGCTCATCGGCGTGCGGGCCTCGGCACTGCTGCCGACGGGAACCGTCGCGCGCGGGCTGTGGGACGACGACGAGCCGTGGCGCGAGGCCGAGGGGGCCATCGACGCGCTCGCGGAGAAGTTCGGCCGCGGCGCGGTGCAGCGGGCATCCCTGCTGCGCGGGGCGCCCCCGCGGCGGGGGAGCGTTCCCGACGGGGGCGACTGACCCTGCGCGCTCGGTCGCGCCGACAGGCACGACGAGCGGGGTCGGTGCGCTCGGCTAGCATCGAGGTCTCGTGAGTCCGACCTACCGCCGCGCCCCGCACGTGGGCACCTTCGCCGCGGAGCACCTCTCACCCTCGTACCCCGAGCGCGCCGCGCGGGGCACGGCCGACCGGTTGCGGGCCTGGCAGGCCGAGGCCCTCGACCGCTACTTCGAGACCGAGCCGCGCGACTTCCTCGCCGCCGCGACGCCCGGCGCCGGCAAGACGACCTTCGCGCTGCGCCTCGCCGCCGAGCTGCTCGCGCGCCGCACGGTCGAGCGCGTGATCGTCGTCGCGCCGACCGAGCACCTCAAGCGGCAGTGGGCCGATGCGGCGCACCGGGTGGGCATCCGGCTCGACCCCGCCTTCCGCAACGCGGGCCGCATCATCGGCCGTGCGTTCCACGGCGCCGCCGTGACCTATGCGCAGGTGGCGGCGCAGCCCTTCGTGCACCGCGCCCTCGTCGAGCAGGCGTCGACCCTCGTCATCCTCGACGAGGTGCACCACGGCGGCGACGCGCTCAGTTGGGGCGACGCCATCCGCGAGGCCTACGAGGGGGCGACGCGGCGGCTCTCGCTCACGGGCACGCCGTTCCGCAGCGACACCGCGCCCATCCCGTTCGTGACGTACGTGCCCGATGCCGAGGGCATCCGCGTCTCGCACACCGACTACCAGTACGGGTACGGCCGTGCGCTGAGCGACGGCGTCGTGCGCCCCGTGCTCTTCCTCTCGTACGCGGGCCGCATGCGCTGGCGCACGACCTCGGGCGACGAGATGGAGGCCGTGCTCGGCCAGGCCGACACGGCCGACATCACCGCGCAGGCCTGGCGCACCGCCCTCGATCCGGGCGGCGAGTGGATGAGCGGCGTGCTGCGCGCCGCCGATACGCGCCTGACCGAGGTACGGCACGCCATCCCGGATGCGGGCGGGCTCGTCATCGCGACCGATCAGGCCACGGCGCGCGCCTACGCGGGCCTGCTGACCTCCATCACGGGGGAGGAGCCCACGGTCGTGCTGAGCGACGAGGCCGGGGCATCCGACCGCATCGCCGCGTTCGCCGAATCGGAGTCGCGGTGGCTCGTGGCCGTGCGCATGGTCTCCGAGGGCGTCGACGTGCCACGCCTGGCGGTCGGCGTCTACGCGACGAGTGCATCCACCCCGCTGTTCTTCGCCCAGGCGATCGGGCGCTTCGTCCGCGCGCGGCGCCGCGGCGAGACCGCCTCGATCTTCATCCCGAGCGTGCCCGCCATCCAGCGTCTCGCGAGCGAGCTCGAGCGCGAGCGCGACCACGCGCTCGACCGGGCGGGTGACGAGCTGCTCGACGACGCACTCATGGCCGAGACCGAGCGCGAGGAGAAGGCGAGCGAGAGCGAGCTCGCCGAGTTCACCTACCTCGCGCTCGAGTCGAGCGCGACCTTCGAGAAGGTGCTGTACGACGGCGACGAGTTCGGCGCGCTGTCTCCGGTCGGCAGCCTCGAAGAGCTCGACTTCCTCGGCCTGCCCGGAATCCTCGAACCCGACCAGGTGCGCGAGGTGCTGAAGGCCCGCCACCAGCGGCAGCAGCGCCGGGCGGCCGAGCGGCCGGCGGGGGCCGCTCCGGCGGTGCAACCGATGTACCGGTCGCTCAAGGAGCAGCGCACGCTGCTCAACAGCCTCGTCGGGCTGCGGGCCAAGCTCACCGGTCAGCCCCACGGCCACATCCACGCCGAGCTGCGCCGTCTCTGCGGCGGCCCCGCGGTCGGGCAGGCAACCGTGGCGCAGCTGCAGCTGCGCATCGAGCTGCTGCGGAAGCAGATGGCGAACGGTGGTGTCTGACCACGGGGCATGATGGGGGCGTGCGCGACACCCCCTACCTCGTGGTCGACGAGACCCTGCTCGAGACCAACCTCGCGGCTATGGCCGCCCACGCCCGCGCGCTCGGGGTCGCCCTGCGCCCGCACGCGAAGACGCACAAGACGCCCGAGATCGCGCACCGGCAGCTCGCCCACGGCGCGGTCGGCCTCACCGTGGCGACGGTCGGCGAGGCGGAGGTCTTCGCTGATGCCGGGGTCGACGACCTGTTCATCGCCTACCCGGTCTGGGCGGTCGGGCCGCGCGCGTCGCGCCTGCGCTCTCTTGCCGACCGGGTGCGGCTGCGCGTCGGCGCCGACTCGATCGAGGGCGTGCGGATGCTCACCGACGCCGTGCACGCCGGTCGCGGGGGCGCGCCCCCGCTCGCGATCGCGGTCGAGGTCGACAGCGGCCACCACCGCAGCGGGATCGCGCCCGAGCGGGCCGTCGAGGTCGCGGCCGCGGCGCTCGAGGCGGGGTTGCTCGTCGACGGCGTCTTCACCTTCCCGGGCCACTCGTACGGCTCGGGCGCGGCGGCCCCCGCGGCGGGCGACGAGGCCGCGGCCCTCGCGACAGCCCGCGATGCGCTCGTCGCTGCGGGCATCCAGTGCCCCGTCGTGAGCGGCGGGTCGACGCCGAGCGCCCGCGCGGCCGACGGCGGGGTGCTCACCGAGCTGCGGCCCGGCGTGTACCTGTTCGGCGACGCGCAGCAGTGGGAGCTCGACACGATCGAGCCGAGCACGATCGCGCTCAGCGCCCGGGCGACCGTCGTGAGCCGACGCCATGGCGTCGCGGTCGTGGATGCCGGGAGCAAGATCCTGGGCGCCGACCGCGCCGCCTATGCGAGCGGCTATGGCCGGCTGCTCGACTTTCCCGACGCCCGCATCACCGCGCTCTCGGAGCACCACGCGACGATCACCTTCCCGCCCGACACCGTCGTGCCGGCGCTTGGCACGGTTCTGCGTGTCGTGCCGAACCACGTCTGCAACGCCGTGAATCTCGTGGACGAACTCGTCGTCGAGCGCGACGGTGTCGATGTGGGCACGTGGGTGGTCGCGGCGCGCGGCCGCACCACCTGAGCGTCGCTACAACCGGGCGCGGCGCGCGCGAACCCCGCAGTAGAGGCCGTAGGCGATGAGCCCGAGGCCGATGAGTACGAGCAGAGCGGCTCCGAACGGCAGCTGGGCAACCGATCGGAGGGCACCATCGAGACCCGAGGCCTCCGCGGGGTCGACCGTGACCGCCGTGATGATGAGCAGCACCCCGACGGCTGCGAGCGCGATGCCCTTGGCGATGTAGCCGACGGTTCCGAGCACGGTCACGGCCTTTCCGACCGCACCGCTCGGCGTGCGGATGTCGTCGAGGAAGCGACGGCGAACGCCCTTGACCACGAAGTAGCCACCGATGCCGACGACAGCGAGGCCCGCGAGCCCGAGCACGACGATGCCGATCGGCGTCTGCACGAGGAAGGCGCTGATCTCGCGCACGTCGTCGTCGGACTCGACGCGCCCGCCGAGCCCGATCGTGACCGCCGGAACCGCGAGGGCGCCGTAGGCCACCGCCTTCGCGGCGACGAGCAGGCCGCGGCGCACCTCGCCGTTGACGAGGTGCCCGAGCACGGCCTCGAGCAGCAGCCACAGGGCGAGGCACGCGAGGCCGGCGGCGATGACCCACACGAGCACGAACCCGCCCGGGGTGTCGGCGACGGCCCGGATCGCGCCGGCCGGGTCGGCGTCGTCGCCGGGGTTGCTCGCCCCCGTGGCGACCGCGATGGCGAGCACCCCCATGAGCACGTGCAGCAAGCCGTTGACCGCGAAGCCGGCACGCGCGGCCGTCTCGAACCAAGTGCTCTCGTGCACGGTGCGCGCGGCGGAGAGCAGTCGGCTGACGACTGTCGTTCGGGCGGAGGCCATGGCCCCACAGTAGGCCGGGCTAGCGGAAGTCGCGGCTCGGCATCGTGACGCGCAGGGGCAGCGACTCGACGCGGTCGGCGACGATGTT
This sequence comes from Actinomycetales bacterium Ga0077552, assembly GCA_001464255.1. GTDB lineage: Bacteria > Actinomycetota > Actinomycetes > Actinomycetales > Microbacteriaceae > Microcella. The sequence goes on from LNFD01000264.1 coordinate 8,825, forward strand.
GATGACGCCCTCGGCCGAGCGCTCGAGCGTGCCGCGCACGATGAGGGCGCGGCTCTCGCGCACCGTGCGGCGGTAGCGGCTCCACAGCCCCACTGAGCAGATCACATTGACGAGGCCCGTCTCGTCTTCGAGGTTGAGGAACGTGATGCCGCTCGCGGTCGCGGGCCGCTGGC
>LNFD01000265.1 GCA_001464255.1 Actinomycetales bacterium Ga0077552
CACGATCGCCGCGATCACCTCGTGCACCAACACCTCGAACCCCTCGGTCATGCTCGCCGCAGGCCTGCTCGCCCGCAACGCGGCGCAGAAGGGTCTGAAGGCGAAGCCGTGGGTCAAGACCACGCTCGCGCCGGGCTCGAAGGTCGTCACCGACTACTACGAGAAGGCCGGCCTCACCGACGACCTCGAGGCCCTCGGCTTCTACACGGTCGGCTACGGCTGCACGACCTGCATCGGCAACTCGGGCCCGCTCGCCGACGAGATCTCGACGGCCATCAACGAGCACGACCTCGCCGTGACGGCCGTGCTCTCGGGCAACCGCAACTTCGAGGGCCGCATCAACCCCGACGTCAAGATGAACTACCTCGCGAGCCCGCCGCTCGTCATCGCCTACGCCCTCGCCGGCTCGATGAACTTCGACTTCGAGGCGGATGCCCTCGGCACCGACCGCGACGGCAACGACGTCTACCTGCGCGACATCTGGCCCGACGCGGCCGAGGTGCAGGCCACGATCGACTCGTCGATCGACACGGGCATGTTCGACCACCAGTACGCCTCGGTGTTCGAGGGCGACGAGCGCTGGCGCTCGCTGCCGACGCCCGACGGCGCGACCTTCGAGTGGGACTCGGAGTCGACCTACGTGCGCAAGCCCCCGTACTTCGACGGCATGACGCTCGAGACCTCGCCGGTGACCGACATCGCGGGCGCGCGCGTGCTGGCGAAGCTCGGCGACTCGGTGACAACCGACCACATCAGCCCGGCCGGTTCGATCAAGGCCGACTCGCCCGCGGGCCAGTACCTCACCGAGCACGGCGTCGACCGGAAGGACTTCAACTCCTACGGATCGCGCCGCGGCAACCACGAGGTGATGATCCGCGGCACCTTCGCGAACATCCGCCTCAAGAACCAGCTGCTCGACAACGTCGAGGGCGGCTTCACGCGCGACTTCACGCAGCCGGATGCTCCGCAGGCGTTCATCTACGACGCGAGCGAGCGCTACCAGGCCGCCGGGGTTCCCCTCGTCATCTTCGCGGGCAAGGAGTACGGTTCCGGCTCGAGCCGTGACTGGGCTGCCAAGGGCACGAGCCTGCTGGGCGTCAAGGCCGTCATCGCCGAGAGCTTCGAGCGCATCCACCGCTCGAACCTCATCGGCATGGGCGTCATCCCGCTCCAGTTCCCGGCCGGCGAGACGGCCGACAGCCTCGGGCTCGACGGCACAGAGGAGGTCTCGATCTCCGGCATCACCGCGCTCAACGAGGGCACGACGCCGCGCACGGTGCGCGTCACGGCCACGCCGAGCGCGCACTCGCTCGCGGGCAAGGCGCCCGTCGAGTTCGACGCGGTCGTGCGCATCGACACCCCCGGCGAGGCCGACTACTACCGCAATGGCGGCATCCTCCAGTACGTGCTGCGGAGCCTCGTCTAGCCACTCAGCGAACCGTCGGCGAACGTTCAGCAACAGGCGTTCGCCGACGGGCCGCCTCACCGGCGCGCTCCCGTAGACTCGGTGAATGGCACTGCTCGACACGATCCGCACACCCCGCGACCTCGACCGTCTCACCGAGTCGCAGATGGTCGAGCTGGCCGAGGAGATCCGCCGCTTCCTCGTCGCCGAGGTCTCGAAGACCGGCGGCCACTTGGGGCCGAACCTCGGGGTCGTCGAGCTCACGCTGGGCATCCACCGCGTCTTCGAGTCGCCGCGCGACGCGATCGTGTGGGACACCGGGCACCAGTCGTACGTGCACAAGCTGCTCACCGGGCGGCAAGACTTCTCGCTGCTGCGGCAGAAGGGCGGCCTCGCCGGGTACCCCCAGCGGTCGGAGAGCGAGCACGACATCGTCGAGAGCTCGCACGCCTCGAGCTCGCTCAGCTGGGCGGACGGCATATCGCGGGCTTTCGAGATGACGGGGCAGGACGACCGCCACGTCATCGCCGTCGTCGGCGACGGCGCCCTCACGGGCGGCATGACGTGGGAGGCCCTCAACAACATCAGCGACGACAACAGCCGCAACCTCGTGATCGTCGTCAACGACAACGGCCGTTCGTACGCGCCCACGATCGGCGGCATGGCGCGCTTCCTCTCGACGGTGCGCACGCGCCGCTCGTACTACCGATTCCGCCGCGGCACCGAGCGGGCTTTCGGCTTCTTCGGTGCTCCGGGGCGTGCCGTGTACCGCGGCGTGCGGGGCGGCCTGCACGGCTTCCTCTCGCGCTTCACGAACAACGAGGCGCTGTACTCGAACCTCGACATCAAGTACATCGGGCCCATCGACGGGCACGACCTGAAGGATGTCGAGCGCGCGCTGCGCCAGGCGAAGGAGTACAGCGCGCCCGTCATCGTCCACGCGATCACCCAGAAGGGCAAGGGCTACGAGCCCGCCCTCGCCGACGTCGCCGACCAGTTCCACGCGGTCGGTCAGATCGACCCCGAGACGGGGGAGTCGGTCGAGCAGGCCAGTCGCCCGTCATGGACCTCGGTGTTCGCCGACGAGATCGTCGCGCTCGCCGACAAGGATCGCCGCATCGTCGGCATCACGGCCGCCATGCTGCGCCCCACCGGCCTGCACAAGCTCGCCGAGAAGCACCCCGACCGCATCATCGACGTCGGCATCGCCGAGCAGCATGCCGTCACCTCGGCCGCGGGCCTCGCCTTCGGCGGCATGCACCCGGTCGTCGCCGTCTACGCCACGTTCATCAACCGCGCCTTCGACCAGGTGCTCATGGATGTCGCGCTGCACAAGGCCGGCGTGACCTTCGTGCTCGATCGCGCCGGTGTCACGGGCCCCGATGGGGCCAGCCACCACGGCATGTGGGACCTCTCGATCCTGCAGGTCGTGCCGAACATCCGCCTCGCCGCACCGCGCGATGCGACCCGCCTGCGCGAGGAGCTCGGCGAGGCCGTCGCGGTCGACGATGCCCCCACGGTCGTGCGCTTCTCGAAGGGCTCGGTCGGCACCGAGTTCGATGCCGTGCGCCGCACCGATGACGGCGTGGACGTGCTGCGCGAGGCGCCGCACAAGGACGTGCTCATCGTCACCGTCGGCCCGATGGCCAAGATCGGTCTCGAGGTCGCCGAGCGGCTCGCCGATCAGGGCATCGGTGCGACGGTCGTCGACCCCCGATGGGTGGTTCCCGTTCCCGCGAGCGTCATCGAGCTCGCGCGCGACCACCGCATCCTCGTGAGCATCGAGGACGGCGTGCGCGTCGGAGGCATCGGCACGCGCATCCGTCAGGATCTCCGCGCCGCGGGCGTCGACACGGCGGTGGACGAGCTCGGCCTCCCCGACGAGTTCCTCGAGCACGCGACGCGGGAGGAGATCCTCGAGCGCGTCGGCCTCACGTCACAGGCGATCGCGCGCGATCTCGTCGCCCAGGTGCTCGGCACGCGCATCCCCGTCGCCCGCCCGCTGCCCGACGAGCACGGCGCGAGCGTCGATCAGGACGAGCGCACGCGGTAGCGCAGCTCGACGGCGCCCGCCGAGCCGATCGGCGTTGCCGATTCGAGGTGCCACGGGATGCTCGCAGCGCTGTGCGGCAGCACCCGGGTTCCCGTTCCGAGCGTCACCGGCATCACGGTGAGGTGCAGGCGGTCGAGCAGCCCGGCGTCGACGAGGGAGCCCGCGAGCCGCCCGCCGCCCACGACCCACACGTCGCGCCCTGCGGCCGCCGCGCGTGCCGCCCCGATCGCGGTGACGGGGTCGGCGACCTGCTCGTACTGCGCGCCGTCGATCGAGGGCAGCGTGTCGGAGCCGCTCACGACCCACGTCGGCGTGCCGGTGTAGCCCCACGGCTCGCCCTCGGCAGCGAGCCACCGCAGCGTGCCTGCCCCCATGACGATCGCGCCGACGCCGCTGAGGAAGGCGTCGTACTGCTGCTGGAAGTCGTCGAAGCCGAAGGCGAGCAGCCAGTCGAGGGCATCGTCTCGATCGGCGATGAAGCCGTCGAGGCTCTGGGCGACGTAGTAGACAGTCGAACCGCTCATGCCGTCAGGCTAGCGGCGGCCTCCGACACGGGAGGCCGCCGCTGAGCCTCAGCGGATGCCGCGGATGCGCGGCTCGTGGAAGGTGCCGCCGAACGCGCGCTCGGAGGCGCCGACGCGGTCGAGGAACGGCGTGACGCCGCCCATCTGGAACGGCCAACCGGCACCGAGGATCATGCAGAGGTCGATGTCCTCCGCGGCCGCGACGACGCCATCCTCGAGCATGCGGTGGATCTCGTCGGCGAGGCCGTCCTCGAGCCGGGCCGTCAGCTCGCCGACCGTGTAGGGCTTCGCATCGGCCGGGCGGTGCTTCTCGACGATCGCGATGGCCTTCTTGTCGATGCCCTTCGACTGACCCTTGCTGTCCTTCTCCAGCAGCACGCCCGCCTCGGCGAGCTCGTGCAGGGCTCGCGAATCGAAGAAGCGGTCGGGGAACGCCGTGTGGTGCGTGTCGAGCACGTGCGCGCCGACCTTGAGCCCGACGAGGTCGAGCAGCACGAACGGGTCCATCGGCAGCCCGAAGTGGCGCTGCGCCTCGACCACGGTCTCGAACGGGGTGCCGAGCTCGACGGCGTGCATCGCCTCGCCGAGCACCTTCGCGAGGATGCGGTTGACGACGAACCCGGGGGTGTCGGCGGTGATGACCGCGTTCTTGCGCAGCGCCTGCGCCGTGGCCATGGCCGTGGCGAGCGTCGCCTCGTCGGTCGCGGGGGTGTTGACCACCTCGATGAGCGGCATGACCGCGACGGGGTTGAAGAAGTGGAAGCCCACGACCCGCTCGGGGTTCTTCAGCTTCGCGCCGATCTGCTCGACCGAGAGCGACGAGGTGTTCGTCGCGAGCACGGCCTCGGGCGAGATGTGCTGCTCGATCTCGGCGAACACGTCCTGCTTGATCGACAGCTCTTCGAACACGGCCTCGATGACCCAGTCGCAGTCGGCGAAGTCGGCCTTGTCGGTCGTGCCGGTGAGCAGGGCGTTCAGGCGGTTGGCCTCGTCGGTGTCGATACGGCCCTTCTGCAGCAGGCCGTCGATCTCGCCGCGGATGTAATCGAGCCCCTTGTCGACGCGCGCCTGATCGAGGTCGGTGATGATCACCGGCACCTGCAGGCGGCGCAGGAAGAGCAGCGCGAACTGGCTCGCCATGAGCCCGGCGCCGAGCACGCCCACCTTCGTGACCTTCTTCGCGAGCGCCTTGTCGGGAGCGCCGGCGGGCTTCTTGGCCCGCTTCTGCACGAGATTGAAGGCGTAGATGGATGCCCGGAACTGGTCGCCCGCGACGAGGTCGGCCAGGGCCGTGTCCTCGGCAGCGAAGCCCTCGGCCTTGGTCGAGCTCTTGGCCGCGGCGAGCAGCTCGAGCGCCGCGTAGGGCGACTTCGCGATCGTGCCGAGGCGCTTCTCGAGCGTCTTGCGGGCGATGCCGATCGCGACATCCCACTTCACCGCGCGCTCGAGCTTGCCCGGTTCGTTCGGCCGCTTGACCTTCACGGCGCCCGTGAGCACCGAGTCGGCCCAGCGGATCGAGTCCTCCAGGAAGTTCGCGGGCGGCAGCATGACGTCGGCCATGCCGAGCTCGAAGGCTTCGGCGGGCTTGAGGGTGCGGTTGTTCTTGAGCGGGTTCTCGACGACGACCTTGAGGGCGTTCTCGATTCCGATGAGGTTCGGCAGCAGCCAGGCACCACCCCAGCCGGGGATGATGCCGAGGAACACCTCGGGCAGCGCGAGCGCCGCGGCGCTCGAATCGAGCGTGCGGTAGTCGCAGTTGAGGGCCACCTCGACGCCGCCACCGAGCGCGAGCCCGTTGATGAAGCAGAACGAGGGCACGCCGAGCTCGCCGAGCTTGCCGAGCGCGTAGTGGCCCAGCTGAGCCATCTGCAGGCCGGCCTCGTAGCTCGGGATGTCGCCGACCTTCGAGAGGTCGGCTCCCGCGGCGAGGATGAAGGGCTTGCCCGTGATCGCGAGCGCGCGGATCTCGCCCGCGGCGGCGCGCGCCTTCTGGGCGTCGAGCACCCCGGCGAGCTCCATGAGGCCCTCGGGGCCGAGAGTGCTCGGCCTCGTGTGGTCGCGGCCGTTGTCGAGGGTGACGAGAGCGAGCATCCCGCCGCTCGGCAGCGGCACGTCGCGCACGTAGCTGTGCGTGACGACCTCGTCATCGCTCAGCGCGCGCAGCTCGGCGAACTGGTCGGGGGAGTACTGCGCGGTTGCGCTCGTGGTCGCCACGGTCACGCCTTCTTTCCGGTGTAGTGCGGGTTCTCCCAGATGACGCTGCCGCCCTGGCCGAGGCCGACGCACATGGCCGTGAGGCCGTAGCGCACGTCGGGCCGCTCTTCGAACTGGCGGGCGAGCTGGATCATGAGACGCACGCCCGAGCTCGCGAGCGGGTGGCCGAGCGCGATCGCGCCTCCCCACGGGTTGACGCGCGGGTCGTCGTCGTCGATGCCGAAGTGATCGAGCAGGCTCAGCACCTGCACGGCGAACGCCTCGTTGAGCTCGAAGGCTCCGATGTCGTCGATCGTGAGCCCAGCCTTCTTCAGGGCCTTCTCGGTCGAGGGGATGGGGCCGATGCCCATGACCTCGGGGGCGACGCCCGCGTAGGCGAAGCTCACGAGGCGCATCTTGGTCGTCAGACCCAGCTCTTTCGCGGCATCCGCGCTCGCGAGCAGGCTCACGGTGGCGCCATCGGTGAGGGGCGAGGCGTTGCCGGCGGTGACGCGGCCGTGCGGGCGGAAGGGGGTCTTGAGGCCCGCGAGGCCCTCCATCGTGGTCTCGGGGCGCAGGCCCTCGTCGACCGTCGCGAGACCGTAGCCGCTCTCGCTGCGCAGGGCGACGGGAACGAGGTCGGGCTGGATCTTGCCGGCGGCGTAGGCCGCGGCGACCTTCTGCTGGCTGCGCATGCCGAAGCGGTCGGCGCGCTCCTTCGTGAGCGCGGGGAAGCGGTCGTGCAGCCGCTCGGCGGTGAGGCCCATGTTGAGCGCGTCGCCGCTCACGAGCTTCTCCGCGACGAACCGCGGGTTCGGGTCGGCGCCGAAGCCCATGGGGTGGCGCCCCATGTGCTCCACACCGCCCGCGATCGCGACGTCGTAGGCGCCGAAGGCGATGCCGCCGGCGGTCGTCGTGACCGAGGTCATGGCGCCCGCGCACATGCGGTCGATCGCGTAGCCGGGCACGCTCAGCGGCAGCCCGGCGAGGATCGCGGCGGTGCGGCCGAGCGTGAGGCCCTGGTCGCCGACCTGGGTGGTCGCGGCGATCGCGACGTCGTCGACACGGTCTTTCGGCAGCGAGGGGTTGCGCTCGAGCAGCCCGATCATCGCCTTGACGATGAGGTCGTCGGCGCGGGTGTTCCAGTACATTCCCTTCTCGCCCGCGCGCCCGAACGGGGTTCGGACCCCGTCCACGAATACGACGTCGGCTCGTTCAGCCACGATGGTGCCTCCCAGGAGTTGATGGTCTGGCGCTCAGCCTAGGGAGGGCGCTGCGAGGGGGTGGGAACCCCTGCGTGTTCCTACGAACCGGCCTCGGGGGCCTCGGCGGGCTCTTGGAGCGCTTCCACAAAGGCATCGGCGATCGCCTGTGCGGTTGCGTCAATCTGCCACGGGCGTGCGCCGATCGTCGCGAGAGCGCCGGCGATGTCGTCGACGGTCGTCCCTGCGGGGGGCGCCCAGGCGAGCCGGCGCACGTGCTCGGGGGTCAGCAGGTTCTCGACGGGCAGCTCGAGACGGTCGGCGACCTCCTGCAGACGCGGGCGCACGGCCCGGTAGCGCCGATCGGCCTCCGGGCTGCGGTCGGCCCAGGAGCGCGGCGGCGGGATGCTCTCCTCCGAGCTGCGGTGCGCCGGCAGGTCGTCCGTGGCGAGGCCGGCCTCGATCGCGGCCCACCATCGGTCG
>LNFD01000266.1 GCA_001464255.1 Actinomycetales bacterium Ga0077552
CCTCGCCGAGCTCGGCCCGGTCATCCCGGCCCTCATGATCATCGCCGCCACGCTCACCGCCCTCGCCGCCCTCGCGGCCGCCGCCGTGCTGCGGTTCGTGACCCGGCCGCGCGAGGAGTAGATTAACGGGCGTCCCCCCTTACCACCGAGGAGAGCTTTCCCCGTGCCCAGAATCCTGATCGTCGGTGGCGGCTACGCCGGTTTCTACACCGCTCTGAAGCTCGAGAAGCACCTTCGTCGGGGCGAAGCCGAGGTCGTCATGGTCGACCCGCTGCCCTACATGACCTACCAGCCGTTCCTGCCCGAGGTCGCCGCCGGTGCCATTGAACCGCGCCACTCGGTGGTCTCGCACCGCCGGCACCTGAAGCGCACGACCGTCATCACGGCGAAGGTCACGGGCATCGACCACGCCTCGAAGACCGCGACCATCACGCCCGAGGTCGGCGAGCCGTACACGCTCGACTACGACCACGTCGTCGTCACCGCGGGCTCCGTCTCGCGCACCTTCCCGATCCCCGGCGTCGCCGACGTCGCGATCGGTATGAAGTCGATCGAGGAGGCCGTCGCCGTGCGCGACCGCCTCATCGACAACTTCCACCGCGCGGCCCTGCTGCCCGCGGGCCCCGAGCGCGACCGCCTGCTGACCGTCGTCGTCGTCGGCGGCGGCTTCGCCGGCATCGAGACCTTCGCCGAGCTGCGCAGCCTCGCGAGCGCGCTGCTGCGCGAGTACCCCGGCCTCACGATCGACGACACGCACTTCCACCTCATCGAGGCGATGGGCCGCATCATGCCCGAGGTCTCGCTCAAGACGAGCCACTGGGTGCTCAAGAACCTCGCCCAGCGCGCCGCGACGGTGCACCTCGACACGCAGCTCACGAGCGCCGTCGGCGGCGTCATCGAGCTGTCGACGGGCGAGAGCTTCGAGAGCGACCTCGTCATCTGGACGGCCGGCGTCATGGCCAACCCCGTCGTGCGCTTCACCGACCTGCCGGTCGAGGAGCGCGGGCGCCTGCGCGCCCAGGCCGAGCTGCGCGTCGTCGACGAGCAGGGCCAGGTCATCGAGGGCGCCTGGACGGCGGGCGACGTCGCCGCGGTTCCCGACCTCACGGGCGGTGGAGTGGGCGGCTTCTGCGTGCCCAACGCCCAGCACGCCGTGCGTCAGGGCAAGGTTCTCGCCAAGAACCTCGCTGCCGCGCTGCGTGGCGAGGCGCCGAAGCAGTACGTGCACAAGAACCTCGGCGCGGTCGCCGGCCTCGGCCTCGGCTACGGCGCCTTCCAGTCGGGCACGTTCGCCGTCACGGGCCTCATCGCCTGGTTCATGCACCGCGGCTACCACGGCCTCGCGATCCCCATGTGGGAGCGCAAGCTGCGCGTCGTCGGCGGCTGGGTCGGCCACTTCTTCCTCGGGCGCGACAACGTCAGCCTCTCGGCCCGCGAGACCCCGCAGGCGTACTTCCAGGAGTTCGCCTCGCGGCCCAAGGTCTAGGCCCCATCGCGAAACCCCCGGTCGCCGTGCGGCCGGGGGTTTCTCGCGTTCTAGGCTGGCGGCACGCCCCGGTAGCCCAATGGCAGAGGCAGGCGACTTAAAATCGCTTCAGTGTGGGTTCGACCCCCACCCGGGGTACTCGGCCGCGCGCGACGCTGACGCGTCGCGGGGTTCGAGTCCCTGTCGGGGTACTCGTTCGCGCGCGACGCTGCGCGTCGCGGGGTTCGACCCCCACCCGGGGTACTCGCGCGCGACCGCTCAGCGCCAGGCGGGGGCGACCCAGCGGGTCCACACGACCGCTGCGCTGAGGACGCCCGCGAAGGCGGCGCCCGCGAGCACGAGCGGGGCGAGGGGGAACGCGGGGCCCGAGACGAGGATGGCGCCCGCGACGGTCGCCGAGGCGAGGGCGACGACGGCCCACGCGGGCGGCGAGACGGCGTAGAGGGTGCGGCCCGGCAGCGGGCCGACGGGCAGCAGCAGCATGAGCAGCGATCCGAGGCCGCCGAGGGCGACCGCGGCGGCCGTCTCGCTCGCGAGGGTCATCCAGAAGCCGGTGCTCGGCGTGAGCAGGTCGTGGGCGGCCCAGCCGATGAGCGCGAGCGCGGCCACGCCGCTGGTCTGCGCGACCGCCACTCCCGCGCGCGCTCGTCGGCTCGACCCAAGCGCCGCCGAGGCGGCGATGAGCACGCCCGCGAGCAGGGGCGGCTGGAGGCCGCCGAAGCGTGAGAGGAGCGCCGCCGCGAGGGCGACGAGCAGGATGCCCGGCAGCAGCCGCACGACCACATCGACCCGCGCGACCCGGCCGGCGAGCCGGGCCGGCAGCAGCACAGCGATGGCGTTGAGCAGCAGCAACCCGAGCCCGATCGCCGCCGTCAGGCGCAGGTAGCGCACCTCGGCGTCGACACCGCCCGAGAGCGCGGCGATGACCGCCGCGCCGCCGAGGGTTCCGGCCGCGACGAGGGCGGGCGAGAGCATGGGCGCCGCGGCACCGTGATCGGCGTCGATCGGGCCCCGGTTGCGGCCGGTCAGCGCGATGCGCGGCCGACGCAGGCGCGGCGCGACGTGCGTCGCGAACGCGCGCAGCGGCAGGGCCGCGAGCAGCAGGTAGGCGAGGCCCGCGAGCGGGGCGACCGCCCACCCGCCGCGGTCGGCGACCTGCTCGGCCGTCGGCAGCGATGCCCCGAAACCCGTGGGCGTTCCCCAGTTCGAGGTGGGGGGCGCCACGGGGGGTGCGGGAGCAGGCGAGGGCGAGCCGGGCGCGGGCGGGCTGCTCGGCACGGGGGAGGGGGTCGCCGATTCGGCGGGAGCGGGCGGGGGCGGGGCCGCGGCGTCGGGGGGCGGTGGGGCGTAGCTCACCTCGACGCGGGCACTGGAGGAACTGAAGTTGCCGGCCGCATCGCGCTGCAGGGCCTGCAGCGTGAACGTTCCCGGCCCGGGCCAGCGCACGGGGCAGGCCCAGCTGCCCGAGGGGCTCACGATCGTCTCGCACGCGAGCGTGCCGTCGATGAATACCTGCAGCAGCGCGTCCCGCTCGCCGCCCCCGCGCGCCGTCACCGAGCGGGTCGGCGAGGGGCCCGAGCGCGGCGAGGTCACGGTCGGGGCCGTGGGCGCCGTGCGATCGATCGTCACGGCTGCCGCCGCCGAGTAGGCCGAGAACTCTGGCCCGATTGCCGGGGACGACTGTCGAGCCCGCACCTCGTACTGGCCGCTGTCGAGCGCGAGCGCGCACGACCAGAACCCGTCGGGCAGGGCGGCGGGGCACGAGTGGTCGATCGCGCCGCCGGGGCCGATCGACTGCAGCTGGATGCTCGCCCCGGGCACTGCCGACCCGCTGAAGCGCCCCGTCGTCAGCAGCGTGCCGCCCGCCCCGTCGAGCGTCGGGGCGGCGAGCACGCGCAGCGTCAGCGGCGCGAGGGGCTCGACCGAGTCGTCGGGCAGGGTCTCGTCGCCCGTGAACTCGTGCACCCCGTTCGGCACGGCGATGCCCGCGCACTCCCACGTCACCGCGTCGGGGTCGGCGACCGTGCAGACGACCTGGCCGTCGCGGCGGATCACGAGCGTGCTGCCGGCATCCTTCGACCCCGTGAGCGTCACCGCCGACCCCGCCACGAAGTCGCTCGGCGGCACGTCGAACGCGGCGGCGGCCGCGGCGGGCGGTGCCGGGGCCAGGGCGAGCCCGACGGCCGCGATCGCGGCGACCGCGAGGCCGGCGAGCGCCCGCTGAGCGGTCGGGCGACGGGCAGTGCTGTGCCGCTCGCGCCCGCGCATCCGCTCACCCCCGTCTCGACCGTGTGCTGGACATTCTCTCAGGCGGCCCACTGTCGGCGCGCTCAGGCCCGCCCTATGCTGTGCGTCATGGAATTCTTGGTGGTCATCGGCGTCCTCGTCCTGCTCGTCGTCATCGCGGGCATCTACCTGTGGGCGACCTACAACTCTCTCGTCACGCTCAACGTGCGCGTCGACGAGGCGTGGAGCGACATCACGGTGCAGCTCAAGCGCCGCGCCGACCTGTTGCCGAACCTCATCGAGGCGGTCAAGGGCTACGCCGCGCACGAGAAGCAGGTCTTCGAGGCCGTGACGAAGGCCCGAGCCGAGACGCTCGGCGCCCAGGGCCCGGCCGACGCCGCTGTCGCCGAGGGCCACATGCAGCAGGCGCTCAAGAGCATCTTCGCGGTCGCCGAGGCGTACCCCCAGCTGCAGGCGAGCCAGAACTTCCTGCAGCTGCAGGGTGAGCTCGTCGACACGGAGGACAAGATCCAGGCCTCGCGCCGGTTCTACAACGGCGGCGTGCGCGAGCTCAACGTGAAGATCAAGCAGTTCCCGAACACGCTCTTCGTGCGCGGCCTGGGCTTCACCGAGCGCGACTTCTTCGAGGTCGCCGACGCCGCGGCGATCGCCGAGCCGCCGCGCGTGCAGTTCTGATCCACCGCACCCCGACCCCGCGTCCGGAGGACTAGGTGTATCGCGCCATCGCGGCGAACAAGCGCAACACGGTGTTCATCATCCTGCTGTTCGTCATCATCATCGGGATGCTCGGGCTGTTCGCCGACTACTACTTCGGCGGCGGCTTCACGATCTTCATCGGCACGCTCGTGGGCGCCACGATCTACACGCTCGTGCAGTACTTCGCGGCGGGCTCGCAGGCCCTCGGGCTCGCGGGCGCGCATCCGATCACCAAGGCCGACAACCCGCGGCTGTACCGCATCGTCGAGAACCTCGCGATCACCGAGGGCCTGCCGATGCCGCGCGTCTACGTCATCGACGACCCCGCGCCCAACGCCTTCGCGACGGGCCGCGACCCGAAGCACGCGAGCGTCGCGGCGACGACGGGCCTGCTCGAGCTCATGACCGACCGCGAGCTCGCGGGCGTCATGGCGCACGAGATCGGGCACGTCAAGAACTACGACATCCGCGTCTCGACGATCGTCTTCGGCCTCGTCGTCGCGGTCGGGTTCATCGCCGACATCCTGTTCCGCATGGCCTTCTGGGGCGGCAACCGCAACAGCAACGGCAACCCGATCATGCTCGTGCTCGGCCTCGCCGCCATGGTCATCGCGCCGCTCGTCGCCGCGGTCGTGCAGGCCGCCGTCTCGCGGCAGCGCGAGTACCTCGCCGACGCGACGGGCGCCCTCACCACGCGCGACCCCGAGGCCCTCGCGAGTGCCCTGCAGAAGCTCGGCGACTACGCCCGGCCCATGCGCCGCCAGAACTCGACCATGGCCCACCTCTACATCAGCGACCCGATGAAGCCGGGCGTCGTCGACCGCATGTTCCAGACCCACCCGCCCATCGCCGAGCGGGTCAAGCGCCTCATCGAGAACTCGAACCGCTTCTAGGGTTCACGCGTTCGGTGCGGTTCTTCGCATCTGGCCGGAAACGGTGCGTGCCGAATGCGACGAACCGCACCACGCGCGGCTAGCCCGCAGCGAGGGCGGCGCGCACCGCGGCCGACGCGTCGCCCCAGAGGGGCTCGGCCACGAGCACGTCGCCGAGACCCTGCCAGGCGGCCGCGCGGCGCAGCACGGGCGCCACGCGCGCCGCGAGCTCCGAGGCTGACGCCCCGGGCTCGACCCACGCGCTCTGCACGCGCAGCACCCCGGCCTGCCGGTCGCTCTTGAGGTCGATGCGGCCGAGCACCCGGTCGTCGACGAGCACGGGCAGCGAGTAGTAGCCGTACTGCCGCTTCGCCGCCGGCGTGTAGATCTCGATGCGGTAGGGGAAGCCGAACATGCGGAGGGCGCGGTCGCGGCTCCACACGACCGGATCGAAGGGCGACAGCAGGGCGGTCGCCTCGATGCGGCGCGGGATGCTCACCCCCGGCACCACGAACCCCTCACCGTCGCGGCCGTCGCGCCCCCACCCCTCGACCTCGACGCGCTCGACCTCGCCGGCCGCGAGCAGGTCGCGGAGGGCATCCCGCGTCGGCGTGATCTTCAGGCGGTGGTAGTCGGCGATGTCGGCGACCGTGCCGACGCCGAGCGCCTTTGTGCCGCGCAGCACGAGCTCGCGCTGGGCCTCGGCGCGAGGCACGGCGACCTCGTGCAGCTCGGCGAGGCCGACCTGGTGCGGCAGCGCGTACACGCGCGAGAAGCCGCGGCGCCCGCCGCTCACCACGTCGCCGAACGCGAAGAGGTACTCGAGCCCCTCCTTGACCTCGCTCCAGCCCCACCACGGTCCGCGGCGCTCGGTCGCATCATGCTCGACCTCGCTCACCGTGAGGGGCCCCTTCACCGCGAGCTCGAGCAGCAGCCAGTCGAGCATCGCCGTGTTCTCGCGCACCCAGGCGCTCTTGAGCGTGAAGCGCTCGCGCAGCGCCTCGCGCTTCCAGTGCCAGAGCGGCCAGTCGTCGCGGCGGATGATCGCCGCCTCGTGCGCCCAGTACTCGGTGTACCGACCGCGGCGGGCGAAGATGAGCGCGTCGAAAGCCGCCGGGTCGTAGGCGCCGAGGCGCGCGAACAGCGGCAGGTAGTGCGAGCGGGCGAAGACGTTCACCGAGTCGAGCTGCAGCACCTGGAGGCGATCGATGGCCGCCGTGAGCTGGCGCGTGCCGACGGCGGCAGAATGCGCGCGGTCGAAGCCCTGGGCGGCGAGGGCCAGGCGGCGCGCCTGCGCGGTGGTCAATCGCGTCACGCGTTCACCGTAGCGCCGCGCGCCGACCGCGGTGGTCGTCGCGCGTTCGCCGGTCGTTCACCGTGGGAGTCCCCTCGCGTCACCGAGCGTGCTTAGCGTGCGGAGCAGTCGCGGTTCCCCGTGCTCGGAACACAGCCCGAGCCGCCGCGGCCCGACCCGGAGGATTCGTGAACACCACACGCACTCTCGCTGCCGTCGCCCTCGCGACGACGGCCGCTCTCACGCTCGGCGCCTGCGCCACCACCGAGGCCCCCGCCTCGGAGGTCGACGCGGCGACCGCCACGAGCATCGCCGACTTCGGCACGTTCGCCGACCTCGAGGCCGCCGCCAAGGCCGAGGGAGCGCTCAACGTCATCGCGCTGCCGCGCGACTGGGCCAACTACGGCGAGATCCTCGACCTGTTCATCGAGCGCTACCCCGAGATCACGGTCACCGAGGCCTCGCCCGACGCCTCGAGCGCCGAGGAGATCCAGGCCGCCGAGAACCTCGCCGGTCAGGACACCGCGCCCGACGTCTTCGACCTCGGCCTCGCCGTCGCGCTGCAGAGCACCGACTACTTCGCGCCCTACTTCGTCGAGCGCTGGGACGACATCCCCGCCGAGCTCAAGAACGAAGACGGCCTGTTCTGGGGCGACTACGGCGGGTACATGGCCATCGGCTACGACCCCGACGCGGTGCCGGCCCCCACGAGCCTGCAGGACCTCCTCGGTGAGGAGTACCGCGGCAAGGTCGCCATCAACGGCGACCCCACGCAGGCCGGCGCGGCCTTCGCGGCCGTCGGCATGGCCACCGTGCAGAACGGCGGCACCCTCGACGACTACGGTGCGGGCATCGACTTCTTCGAAGAGCTCAACGCGGTCGGCAACTTCGTGAAGATCGACCCGACCCCCGCCACGGTCGCGTCGGGCGAGACCCCCGTCGTCTTCGACTGGGACTACCTCAACAACGGCTACGCCGCCGACCTCGACGGTCAGCGCAACTGGGAGGTCGTCGTGCTGCCCGGTACCGGCTACGCCGGCTACTACAACCAGGCCATCAACAAGGACGCCCCGAACCCGGCGGCCGCGCGCCTCTGGATGGAGTTCCTCTACAGCCCCGAGGTGCAGAACCTCTGGCTGAAGGGTGGCGCCCGCCCCGTGCTCGAGGCCTCGATGGTCGCGAACGGCGAGATCGACGAGGCGCTCTACGCGGCGCTGCCCGAGGCGCCCGCCGAGACGGTCGTTCCTTCGGCCGCGCAGAGCGAGGCCGCCGCGGCCCTGCTCGGCGAGCGCTGGGCGACCGCTGTCCAGTAGCACGCCCGTCGTGACGACGGCCGACCCCCGGGGCACTGCGCCCCGGGGGTCGGCCCGCACGGCCGGCTTCATCGCCTCCCCGGTGTGGGGGGTCGTCCCCTTCGCGCTCTACGTGCTGCTCTTCCTCGGCCTGCCGACCGCGCTCGCGCTCGGCACCGGCTTCGTCGACGGCGAGGGCGCATTCACGCTCGACAACGTCGCTGCGCTCGCCGACCCCTTTGTCGTGAGCGGCTTCACGACCTCGATCGTGCTCTCGGCCGTCACGGCCGTCGTCGGCGCCGTGCTCGGCGCGCTCGTCTGCTACGCCCTCATCGGCACGCGCCCCGAGGGCCCCCTACGGTCGGGCATCGACGCCGTGAGCGGCGTGCTCGCGCAGTTCGGCGGCGTCATGCTCGCCTTCGCCTTCGTCGCGACCATCGGCATCCAGGGCTTCATCACCGTGCTGCTGCGCGACCGGCTCGGCATCGACATCTTCGCCGACGGGGTGTGGCTCTACGAGGCGCCCGGGCTCGTGCTGCCCTACATCTACTTCCAGGTGCCGCTCATGATCATCATCTTCATGCCCGCGCTCGAGGCGCTCAAGCCGCAGTGGGCCGAGGCGAGCGCCACGCTCGGGGGCACGACGGCGACCTTCTGGTGGCGCATCGGGTTCCCCGTGCTCGCCCCCTCCTTCCTCGGCTCTCTGCTACTGCTGTTCGCCAACGCCTTCTCGAGCTACGCGACGGCCGCCGCCCTGACCAGCCAGGGGCAGTCGATCGTCCCGCTGCAGATCCGCGGCGCCCTCACCAGCGAGACGCTGCTCGGCCGCGAGAACCTCGCCGGAGCCCTCGCTCTCGGCATGATCATCGTGATGGCGGTCGTCATGGCCCTCTACGCGCTGCTGCAGCGCCGCGCCGCCCGGTGGCAGCGATGAGCCGGATGCCCGCTGCGCCTCGCGCGGGAATCCCCGCGCCGCGCCCCCTCGCCCGCTGGACGATCCTCGGTCTCATCGGCGCCGTCTTCGCCGTGCCGATCATCGCCATGGTCGAGTTCACGCTGCGCCGCGGCCTCGAGGGCGGCTACGACGTCAGCCGCTGGATCACGGTGCTGACCTTTGACCTCGGCCCGGAGTACCGCGTGCTCGGGCAGGCGATCGTGAACTCGCTCGTGCTCGCGGCGGTCACCGTCGCGCTCATGCTGGTGCTGCTGGTGCCGACGATGATCGTCGTGCACCTGAAGCTGCCCCGCCTGCGGCGGGTGCTCGAGTTCGTGTGCCTGCTGCCGATCAGCATCCCGGCGATCGTGCTCGTGGTCGGCCTCGCCCCGGTCTACGGCGTGATCGCCCGCGCAGCCGGCAGCGGCGTCTGGACGCTCGCCTTCGCCTATGGCGTGCTCGTGCTGCCCTTCGCCTATCGCGCCGTGCAGTCGAACCTCGACGCCATCGACGTCGCCACGCTCACCGAGGCGGCCCGCTCGCTCGGTGCCGGCTGGCCGACCGTGATCGCGCGCGTGCTGCTACCCAACCTGCGCACCGGCCTGCTCGCCGGAGCATTCATCTCGGTCGCCGTCGTGCTCGGGGAGTTCACCATCGCTTCGCTGCTCAACCGGCAGAACCTGCAGACGGCGCTCGTCATCGTGCAGAAAGACGACCCCTTCATCGCCGTCATCGTCACCCTGCTGTCACTGCTCGTCGCCGTGCTGCTGCTGCTCGTCATCGGGCGCCTCGGCCACGTCACCACCCGGAGGACCTCATGAACGACATCGACCCCGCCGCCCCCGCTCCTGTCACAACGGTCGACGCTGACACCGGCGCCCTGCGCATCGCCGCGCCCGTCGCGTTCGTCGACGTCGTCAAGCGGTTCCCGGGCGGCACGACGCTGGTCGCCCTGCTGGGCCCCTCGGGCTGCGGCAAGACGACGGCGTTGCGGGTGCTCGCGGGTCTCGAGCGCGCTGACGAGGGGCACATCCTCATCGACGGCGTCGACGTCATCGGCACGCCCACCAACAAGCGCGACATCGGCATGGTCTTCCAGTCGTACTCGCTCTTCCCTCACCTCACCGTGCTGCAGAACGTCGAATTCGGGCTCCGGATGCGCCGCATCGCCGCACCCGACCGCCGCCGCCGCGCGGTACAGGCGCTTGAGCTCGTCGGGCTCGACCACCACGCCGAGCGCTTCGCCCACCAGCTCAGCGGCGGGCAGCAGCAGCGCGTGGCGCTCGCGCGCGCCCTCGTCAC
>LNFD01000267.1 GCA_001464255.1 Actinomycetales bacterium Ga0077552
ACGGGCCCCTGACGGCGACGCAGTTCCACCCCGAGAAGTCGGGTCAGGCGGGGCTGCGACTGCTCGGCAACTGGCTCAGAACCCTCTGAGCGTCGGCTGAGGGCAAGGGCGCCCTCAGAACGGAGTACGATTCTGTGTTTGGCTGCGCCACGCGCGCGGCCGCCCCGTGACCCGATCAGAAAGCCTTCGATGAGCGAGTTCTCGACAATCCCCGCCCTCACGCTGCTGCCGGCGGTGGATGTCGCCGGGGGCAAGGCCGTGCGCCTGACGCAGGGCGAGGCCGGCACCGAGACGAGCTACGGCGACCCGATCGATGCGGCGCACGAGTGGGCCGACCAGGGCGCCGAGTGGATCCATCTCGTCGACCTCGACGCGGCGTTCGGCCGCGGCAGCAACCGCTCGATCATCAAGAAGGTCGTCAAGACGACCCCGAAGAGCGTCAACATCGAGCTCTCGGGCGGTATCCGCGACGACGCGACGCTGGAAGCGGCGCTCGCGACGGGGGCCAAGCGCATCAACCTCGGCACGGCGGCGCTCGAGAACCCCGAATGGGCGGCGCACGTCATCGCCGAGTACGGCGAGGCCATCGCGGTCGGCCTCGACGTGCGCGGCACGACCCTCGCCGCGCGCGGCTGGACGGAGGAGGGCGGCGACCTGTGGGCCGTGCTCGAGCGCCTCGAGGCGGCGGGCTGCGCGCGCTACGTCGTCACCGACGTGACGAAAGACGGCACCCTGAAGGGCCCGAACCTCGAGCTGCTGCGCTCGGTCATGGAGCGCACCCACCGCCCCGTCATCGCCTCGGGCGGCGTCTCGAGCCTCGACGACATCGCCGCCCTGCGCGAGCTCGTGCCGCTGGGCCTCGAGGGCGCGATCGTGGGCAAGGCCCTCTACGCGGGCGCCTTCACCCTGCCCGAAGCCCTGGATGTCGCGGGCCGCTGATTCGGCAGGCCAGCCCTGGGAGGGCCGGCACTTCGAGCCGAACCCGAACGCCGCCGATGACGGCTCGGCGCCGGCCGCCTACCTCGCGGCGATCGCCCGGTTGCGGGCCGGGGAGAGCACTCTCGCCGAGGTCGTCGACGTCGTGCGCGACTGCCGCTTCCTCATCCCGCTCGTCGCCGTGGCCGGCGAGACCGGGCTGTCCGACACGGGCCAGCTCGTCGACAAGACCCAGGAGCTCTCGATCATCACGGTCGCGGGCCCCGACGGCCGCCCCGTGCTGCCCGTCTTCTCCTCGGTCGACGCCATGCGCCACTGGCGACCGGATGCCCGGCCGGTGCCCGCGGACGCCGTGCGCGTCGCCCTCGCCGCCGCCTCCGAGCACACCGACCGCGTCGTGATCGACGCCCGATCGTCCGAGACGCTGCTCGTGCTGCCGAGGCCGGCGGTCTGGGCGATCGCGCAGGGTGCGCCGTGGGTGCCCGCGGCCGACGACCCCGCAGTGCTCGAGGCGGTCGCGCGACCCGCGGCCCAGCATCCCGAGATCTGGGCGGTGTCGTTGCTCGCGGGCGACCCGCTCGGCCGGGGAGAGAGCGCCGAGGTCGTCGTGCGCCTGGGCGTCGAGCCGAGCGTCCCGCCGGAACGTCTGCGGGAGGTCGTCGCGGCGCTCAGCGCCGCCTGGGCGCAGGATGCGACCGTCGCCGAGCGCATCGACTCGCTCTCGGTGCAGCCGGTCGCCGGGCCGCGCCCGAGCGCGGAACCGGCCTAGTTCACTGGGCCGGTGAGCTTCTCGCCGGGGCCCTGACCGGGCGCGTCGGGGAACGGCGAGGCCTCGCGGAAGGCGAGCTGCACCGAGCGCAGCCCGTCGCGCAGCACGCGCGCGTGGTGGTCACCGAGCTCGGGCGCCGAGGCCGTGATGAGGCCCGCGAGAGCCGTGATGAGCTTGCGCGCCTCCGCGAGGTCGATCTCCTCCTCGCCGTGCTCCGATAGCCCGCACTTGACGGCGGCGGCGCTCAGCAGGTGCACGGCGACGGTGTTGATGATCTCGACGGCCGGCACCTCCGCGATGTCGCGGGAGGGCTCGGTGCCAGGCATGATCTCGCTCATCAAAGTATTCCCTGCTATTGTTATGCGGGCTCCGGGGCCAGATCCCCGGTACGAAAGTGGAGAGACCTCCCACCCGCGCTTGACCGACTACCAGGTTACCGGGTCGAATCACCCCGTTCGACGGCTGCGAAGCCGCGCGAAGTCCGTGGGTGGTGCTGGCCATGCGCCAGGGATGCTCGCTCCTCTTCCGTGAAGAATCACACTGATCCGCTCGGATCACGACAGAGGAGAATCGCATCAGCGAACCGAGAACGAACGACCGTATCCGCGTCCCCGAGGTCCGTCTTGTGGGCCCCGCCGGTGAGCAGGTCGGAGTCGTCAAGATCGAGGTTGCCCTGCGCCTGGCGCAGGAGGCCGACCTCGATCTCGTCGAGGTCGCCCCCAACTCGAAGCCGCCCGTGGTGAAGATCATGGACTACGGCAAGTTCAAGTACGAGGCGGCGCAGAAGGCCAAAGAGGCCCGCCGCAACCAGGCGAACACCATCCTCAAGGAGGTGCGCTTCCGCCTGAAGATCGACAAGCACGACTACGAGACCAAGCGCAAGCGCGCCGAGGGCTTCCTGCAGGCCGGCGACAAGGTCAAGGCCATGATCCTGTTCCGCGGCCGCGAGCAGTCGCGCCCCGAGCAGGGCGTGCGCCTGCTGCAGCGCTTCGCGGAGGACGTCGCCGAGTTCGGCACCGTCGAGTCGACGCCCATGATCGACGGCCGCAACATGGTCATGATCATCGGCCCGCTGCGCAACAAGGCCGACGCGAAGGCCGAGCAGCTCGCGCAGCGCGCGGCCTCGAAGGCGGCGCGCAAGGAGGGCGAGGCGGCTCCGAAGGCCGAGGCGCCCGCGGAGCGCGCGCCGGTCGCCGAGCCTGCTGCCGCGCCGGTGGCTGAGGCGCCCGTCGCCCCGGTCGAGACCGTCGTCGAGACCGTCGTCGAGGCGCCCGCAGAGGCTCCGGCCGAGGCGCCCGCCGCGGCCGAGAAGCCCGCGCCGGCCAAGAAGCCCGCCGCGGCCAAGCCGGCCGCCGCTGCGAAGCCCGCTGCGGCGAAGCCCGCTGCCGCGCCCAAGCCCTCCGCGTCCGCGTAACCCGCGCCGCGCATCCAACCTGAACAGAAACGAGGAAGCAATGCCCAAGCAGAAGACGCACTCCGGTGCCAAGAAGCGCTTCAAGCTGACCGGCACCGGCAAGGTCATGAAGCAGGGCGCAGGCATGCGCCACAACCTGGAGAAGAAGTCCAGCGAGACCACCCGTCGCCTCAACCGCGAGGTCGTCCTCGCGCCGCAGGACGCCAAGGTGATCAAGAAGCTCATCGGCAAGAAGTAAGACCCGAGAAACGATCTGAAGGACTAACGAAATGGCAAGAGTCAAGCGGGCCGTTAACGCCCACAAGAAGCGTCGGGTCATCCTCGAGCGGGCCGAGGGCTACCGCGGCCAGCGGTCGCGCCTCTACCGCAAGGCCAAGGAGCAGGTCACCCACTCCCTCGTCTACGCGTACCGCGACCGTCGCGCGAAGAAGGGCGAGTTCCGTCGCCTCTGGATCCAGCGCATCAACGCCGCCGCGCGTGCCAACGGCATGACCTACAACCGCCTCATCCAGGGCCTCGGCCTGGCCGGCGTCGAGGTCGACCGCCGCATGCTCGCCGAGCTGGCCGTCAACGAGCCCGCCGCGTTCACGGCCCTCGTGAAGGTCGCCAAGGAGGCCCTCCCGGCCGACACCTCGGCGCCCAAGGCCGACGCGGCCTGATCCGCGCCACTCGCAGCACCGCCGACGCGGCGCGCTCCTCTCGGGGCGCGCCGCGTCTGCGCGTTCACCCGGCGTTAAGCGCGGTCTCGCTACCATGGCGCCTGTGATCGACAACCCGCGCTCGCCCCGCGTGCGCGCGGCGGCGAAGCTCGCGAAGAAGAACCAGCGCGCCGAGACCGGCCTGTTCCTCATCGAGGGCCCGCAAGCGGTCGCCGAGGCGTTGCAGTACCGCCCCGACCTCGTCACCGAGGTCTTCGCGACCTCGGCCGCGCTCGACCGGCACCCCGCGATCGCGCGCGCGGCGAGCGGCGCCGGGCTGCGCATCGAGACGGTGACGGACGCCGTGCTCGAGACCATCGCCGACACCGTCACCCCGCAGGGCGTCGTCGCGGTCTGCCGGCAGTTCCCCCTGGCGCTTGACGAGCTGCTCGCCACGCGGCCGCGCCTCGTGGCCGTGCTCGAGGAGGTGCGGGATCCGGGCAACGCGGGCACGATCATCCGCGTCGCCGATGCCGCGGGAGCCGACGCCGTCATCCTGACCGGCTCGAGCGTCGACGTCTTCAACCCCAAGGTCGTGCGGGCCACGACGGGGTGGTGGGCGTGCCGCTTGCCGCGACGCTCGAGCGGCTGCGAGCGCTCGGCACGCGCATCCTGGCGGCCGACGTCTCGGGGGACGACCTGCTCGCCGTGCGCTCCGACGGCCACCTCGACGGCCCCACCGGCTGGCTGTTCGGCAACGAGGCGCGCGGGCTCACCGACGAGCAGCTCGCGCTCGCCGACCGCGCCGTCATCGTGCCGATCTACGGTCACGCCGAATCGCTCAACCTCGCGACCGCGGCCGCCGTGTGCCTGTACGAGAGCGCCTTCGCGCAGCGGGCGCACGGTCGCTGAGCGGCGGGGAGCGA
>LNFD01000268.1 GCA_001464255.1 Actinomycetales bacterium Ga0077552
CATGACGGTCGCGTCGATGGCCGTGCGCAGCCGCTCGAGCAGCGCGTCGGGCACGCGCGAGTCGACGGTGAGCACGCTGAGCGCCTGACCGCCGGCCGTGTGCCGCGCGATCTGCATACCGGCGATGTTGATCGAGGCCTCGCCGAACTCTTTGCCATAGATGGCGACGATGCCGGGGCGGTCGGTGTAGAGCATGACGATGAAGTGCTGGGCCATCGGCACCTCGACGTCGTAGCCGTTGATCTCGACGATCTTCTGCACCTGCTTGGCGCCCACAAGGGTTCCCGAGACGCTCAGCTGCGTGCCATCGCTGAGGGCGCCGCGGATGGTGAGCAGGTTGCGGTACTCCTCGCTCGCCGCGTCGGTGAGCAGCCGCACGGCCACGCCGCGCTGCTCGGCGAGCAACGGAGCGTTGACATAGCTCACCTGCTCGCTCGAGATCGCGCTGAAGATGCCCTTGAGCGCCGCGAGCTTGAGCACGTTGACGTCGTGCGCCACGATCTCGCCGCGCACCTCGACGTCGATGCTCGCGAACGAGGCGTCGGCGAGCGCCGCGAACACCTGGCCGAGCTTCTCCATGAGCGGGATGCCCGGGCGCACGCTCGGGTCGATCACGCCGCCCGCCACGTTGACGGCGTCGGGCACGAGCTCGCCGTCGAGCGCGAGGCGCACCGACTTGGCAACCGAGACGCCCGCCTTCTCCTGCGCCTCATCGGTCGAGGCGCCGAGGTGCGGCGTGAGCTGGATGGTCGGCAGGTCGAGCAGGGGCGAGCCGACGGGCGGCTCGTTCACGAACACGTCGAGGCCCGCGCCCGCGATGCGACCGGTCGCGAGGGCCTCGCGCAGGGCATCCTCGTCGATGATGCCGCCGCGGCTCGCGTTGACGATGCGCAGGGTCGGCTTGGCCATCGCGAACTGTGCCGCGCCGATGAGGTTCGTCGTCTCGGGCGTCTTCGGGATGTGGATCGTGATGAAGTCGCTGCGCTGCATGAGCTCGTCGAGGGTCACGAGCGTCACGCCCAGCTGCTGCGCGCGCGCCGGCGGCACGTAGGGGTCGTAGGCGATGAGCTCGACGCCGAACGCGGCGAGGCGCTGCGCGACGAGCACGCCGATACGGCCGAGTCCGACGACGCCGACCGTCTTCTCGTAGAGCTCGACGCCCGTGTACTTCGAGCGCTTCCACTCCCCCGCCTTCATCGAGGCGTTCGCGTCGGGCACGTGGCGCGCGAGCGACAGCAGGTGCGCGATCGCGAGCTCGGCGGCGCTGATGACGTTGCTCGTGGGGGCGTTGACGACCATGACGCCGGCGCTCGTCGCGGCGGGCACGTCGACGTTGTCGAGGCCCACGCCCGCGCGCGCGATGACCTTGAGGGTCTTCGAAGCGGCGATGGCCTCGGCATCCATCTGCGTCGCCGAGCGGATGAGCACGGCGCTCGCGTCGGCCAGTGCGGCGAGCAGCGCGGGGCGATCGGTGCCGTCGACCTGGCGGATCTCGAAGTCGGGCCCGAGGGAATCGACGGTGGCAGGAGAGAGTTCTTCGGCGATGAGCACGACCGGCTTGGGCACGGGGTGAGGTCCTTACGCAGAGAGGTACCGACAAGAGGTGCGGTGGTGTGCGGTGGCCTACGCCAGTGGGGGCGACCGGTGCTCTCAGGGTATCGCAGGGCGCGCGGGCAGAATGGCGGCCATGACGATGGTGACGGATGCTGCGCTCGAGCCCATCGACCTGGCCCGCGTCATCACCGCCGTGGTCTTCGTCGCCATCGGCATCACCCACTTCGTGCCGCCCGTCGTGCGGGGCATGGCCGCGATGGTGCCCGCGGTGTTCCACGGCCGGCCGTTCTCACCCGTCGCGTGGGTGTGGGTGACGGGGGTCGCCGAGATCGCCGGCGGGCTCGGGCTGTTGTGGGAGCCGACGCGCGCGGCGGCGGGCATCGCGCTCGCGGTCTTCCTCGTGTGCGTCTTCCCGGCCAACGCCTACGCGGCGCGGCACCGCGAGCGCTTCGGCGTCGTCGCCGTGCCGTTCTGGCCGCGCTTGGCGATGCAGGTGCTGCTCATCGCTCTCGTGCTCTGGGTGGGGCTGGGCTGAAGTGCGCGCAGATCGGCGGGCTCAAAGCAGGATCGAGCCCGTCGCGAGCGCGATGAGCGAGAGCCGCACGGCCGCCGTCGCCGCGAGGGCCACGATGAGCACGAGCGTGAAGCGCGTGAGCGACTGGCGACGGGCGACGACGATCGCCGCGAGGTAGAGCACGACCGGCAGCACGACGCCCGCCCACAGCGCGACCCACGGCACGCGCGCCGGATCGACGCCCAGTTGGGCGTAGAGGGCGGGCAGGCCGACGAGCGAGCTCACCCCGTCGAACACGAACCAGCCGACGAGCAGCGACAGCAGGGCGGCGACGCCGACATGGGTGCGGGTCATGCGAGCACCCCCAACACGATCGGCCACGGCAGCAGCACGAAAGTGCCGAGCGCGAGCCAGCTGAACCGGTGGGCGGCTCGCCCGTCGCGCGTGAGCGACACGACGGCGGCGAACCACAGGGGCGCCGCGATGATGGCGAGGAACTCGCTGAACTGGTACATGATCTCGATGGCGACGGTCGGTCCGCTGAGGGGCACGAGGCCGATACCGATGATCCACCCCACGGTGTAGGCCAGGTAGACCACGGCGGCGAGCGCCGTGAGCACCGTCTCGAGCGGTGACCGGGCGCCGGATGCCCGCTCGAGGTCGGCGGCGGCATCCACCCCGGCGGCGCCCCCGTCTGGGCCCCCCGCCGCATCGTGGCCCGCGTCGTCGTCGCCCTGCTCAGGCGCGAGGGCCGAGAGCGAGGGATCGGAGTAGCTCGGGTCGTCGAACTCGTCCCACCGCAGCGCGGCGTCGTCGTCGGGCGCAGGAGGGCGGGGCATGCTCCGAGCCTACCGAGCGCGGCTCGGCGGCTCGTCGCGCACGAAGCGCCGCACGAAGTCGCTCGCGGGGGCGGCCTCGAGCGCGGCGAGCGTGCCGCGCTGCGTGACGCGGCCGCCCTCGAGCACGAGCACCTCGTCGGCGAGCGCCGCGACATCGGCGCGCGCGTGCGAGACGATCACGACGCCGATGCCGAGCTCGCGCACGCACGCGGCGAGCTCGGCCCGAACGGCGTCGTGCACCGCGACGTCGAGCGCCGCGAGGGGCTCGTCGAGCAGCAGCAGCCGGGGGCCGGCGGCGAGCGCGCGCGCGAGCGCGACCCGCTGGTCCTCGCCGCCCGAGAGGGCGCTCGGGCGACGGTCGGCGACCTCGCCGACGCCGAAGCGCTCGAGCCACGCGCGGGCCTCGCGCAGCGCCGGCGCCCGCCCGAGGCCGTGGGCGCGCGGCCCGACGGCCACGTTCTCGAGTGCGCTGAGGTGGGGGAACAGCAGCGGGACGGGGAACACCATGCCGACGCCGCGCCGCTCGGGCGGCACGGGGGGCGCGGGCGGGGCATCCACCACCCGCCCCTCGATCGCGAGCCGGCCCGAAGCGAGCGCGAGGGAACCGGCGATGGCGAGCAGCAGGCTCGACTTGCCGGCCCCGTTGGGGCCGATGACCGCGAGGGTCTGCCCCGCGGGCACCACGACATCGACGTCGAGCGCGAGCGACCCGCGGGTGACGCGCACGGCCCCCTCGAGCGCCATCGGCCGCGCGCTCACCGCACGACCCCCGGCACCCAGCGGTCGCGCAGGGCGACGAGCACGACGACCGAGACGGCGATGAGCACGAGCGAGAGGGCGATCGCGGCGTCGCGGTCTCCCTCGGCGAGCTGCACGTAGATCGCCATCGGCAGGGTCTGGGTGACGCCGGGGATGCTCGTGGCGAAGGTGACCGTCGCGCCGTACTCCCCCAGCGCGCGCGCGAAGCTGAGGGCGGCGCCCGCCGCGATGCCCGGGGCGATGAGCGGCAGCGTCACCCGCAGCAGGCGCCGGCCGGGGGTCAGCCCGAGCGTCGCGGCGACGAGGTCGAACCGGCGATCGGCGCCCCGCAGCGCGCCCTCGATCGAGAAGACGAGGAACGGCATGGCCACGAAGGTCTGCGCGAGCACGACCGCGCCCGCGCTCGTCGGCGGCGCCGCCCCGAGGAGCGCGGCGAAGGGCGCGGAGACGAGCCCGCCCTCGCCCAGCAGGGCCACGAGCGCGACGCCCCCGACGACGGGCGGCAGCACGACGGGAACGGTCACGAGCGATCGGATGACGCGCCGCGCGAGGCCGGGTGGTTCATCGGGGGCGCCCGCGAGCAGGAGCGCGAGCGGCACCCCGAGCAGCACGCTCAGGCCCGTGGCCGCGGCGGCCGTGCCGAGCGAGATGCCGAGGGCCTGCAGCGCGCTCTCGCTCGAGAGCAGCTCGAGCACCCGGCCCCACGGCGCCCGCACGATGATCGCGACGAGCGGACCGACGAGCAGCGCGAGCCCGATCGCACCGAGCACGACGACCGCGAGGGGCGGCCGGGCACGACGGCGTGCTCGCGTCATCGGGGCATCCTCTCGCTCGTGCCTGCGACAATCACACCATGCTCGACCCCGCGCGCTACGCCCGCCAGCTCGCCCTGCCCGGCTTCGGCCCGGCCGAGCTCGCCGCGCTCGGCCGCGCGCGCGTGCTCGTGATCGGCGCGGGCGGACTCGGCAGCGTCGTGCTGCCGCAGCTCGTCGGCTCGGGCGTCGGCTCGGGGGCCGGCGGGTGCATCGGCATC
>LNFD01000269.1 GCA_001464255.1 Actinomycetales bacterium Ga0077552
GGCGAGGCCCGTGCGTCCGATGAATCCGTCGTGCACGAGCGCGTTGAGCTGTTCGCGCGCGTCGGCGAGCGGCGCCATGAGCTGCAGGCTCGAGCTGCGCGCGATGAGCACGTCGACCTCGCGCGCCGCCGCCAGCACGGCTGCTGTCGTCGCCACGATGCCGAACAGGCGGTCGGGGAGGCCGGCGTTGACGCGGTCGCGCAGAGACTCGAAGGCGGCGCGATTCCACGGGAGGGCATCCGGAGTGTCAGAGAGTTCCGCGTCGATCACGGCACGCAACGCGTCGTCGATGAGCGCGGCCGTCGAGCGGTAGGGCGAGGCGCCGAGGCTGAGCTTCTCGGCACTCGTGAGGTGCTCCTGGATGTACGCGAGCGGTGAGGGAACCCCCAGCTGCACGAGCCGGCGAACTCCCGCACGGTGGGCTGCCACCTG
>LNFD01000270.1 GCA_001464255.1 Actinomycetales bacterium Ga0077552
CGAGCGCGGGGTAGGCGCGAATCGTGGTGTCGCCGCGGCGCATGTCGAGCTGCCGGGGCAGGGTGCCGCCACTGCCGTCGCCGCCAGACCCCTTGCCGATCGTGTCGTCCCAGGCCGAGATGCCGCCGCGCTCGATCGGGCTCTTGGCGGCCGCAGTGGCAACGCGAGCCACCGAATCACGCCCGCGCTCGCGCAGCTTCTGCTGCAGGGCACTGAGGTCAGTGCCGCGCGCGAGCTTGCTGCCGCGTTCGTCGACGACCGCGTAGCCCATGCGCAAGTGGGCGGGCAGGCGGTCGAGGTCGAAGTCGTCGGGCTCGACGGGCGTGTAGGTCTGGCGGCGAATCTCGGCGGCGAGAAACTCGGTGATCGACAGCTCGCGCAGGTCGGCGCCGGGCGGCACG
>LNFD01000271.1 GCA_001464255.1 Actinomycetales bacterium Ga0077552
GAGCCGCAGCCCCGGAACGAGCCAGTCGAACCCCGCCGTGTCGAGCCGGGGCAACAGCGGAAGCGGCACGGTGACGGTGACGCCGTCGTCGGCGGCACCGGGCTCGAAGCGGTATCCGACACTGAGCGTCTGATCGCCGAGCGTGAGCCGCGTCGGGTACGAACCATCGTCGGCCGGCAGTTGCTCCGCCTCGACGAGGTCGTCGCGCGTGAGGGTGAGCGTGTCGGGATGCTGCTTCAGGGCACCCCGCCACCACCGCTCGAAGCGGCGCACGTCGGTGACATCCGCGGGGATGCGTTGCTCGAAGAACTCCACGATGCGCTCGTCGTCGAGCAAGATGTCGCGGCGGCGACTGCGTTCTTCGAGCTGCTCAAGCTCGCGGCGCACGCGCGCGTTGTCGCGCATAAAGGCGGTCAGGCGCTTGTCGAGTCGGGAGGTATCCCACTCGCCCTCGACAAGCGCGTGGCGAATGAACAGCTCGCGCGCGAGAGCCGGATCGATGCGGCTCAGTTGCGCGCGGCGGCGCGGGATGATCGGCACGCCGAACAGCGTGACCTTCTCGTCAACAACCGCGGCGCCCTGGCGCTTTTCCCAACGCGGCTCGCTATGGGAACGCTTGGCGAGCTGGCCCGCGAGCGGCTCCGCCCACGCCGGGTCGATGACCGCAACCGTGCGCGCAAACAGCCGACTCGTCTCAACGAGCTCGGCGGCCATGACGGCGTCGGGCTGCTTCTTCGCCAGCCCCGAGCCCGGGTAGAGCACGAAGCGGCGCTGGCGCGCGCCGAGGTAGTCGCGCTTCGCGGCGTCTTTCAGGCCGATGTGGGAGAGGAGGCCGGAAAGGATGGCCTTGTGGATGAGGGTCGCATCGACAGCGTTCTCGCCGTCAGCCGCGTGCTTGCTGACCCCCTTGGCCTGCCGGCGAATCTGCCGTTCGACGTCGGCCCACTCGCGAATGCGCAGGTAGTTGAGAAACTCGCCGCGCACCTCCTTGCGGAACTGATTGCCGCTGAGTTCCTTCTGCCGCCGTTGCAGGTGGTTCCAAAGGTTGAGCAGCGTGATGAAGTCGCTCGTCGGGTCGCGGAACCGGTTGTGCAGCTGATCGGCGCGCTCGCGCTTCTCGACCGGTCGTTCGCGCGGGTCTTGGATGCTCAGCCCCGCGACGATCGCGATGACCTCCCGCGCCACTCCGAGCTTCTGGGCTTCGACGACCATGCGCGCGTAGCGCGGGTCGAGCGGCAGCTGGGCGATCTCGCGGCCGACGCGGGTGATGCGGTTCGAGCCCGCGCCGGGCTCGATCGCGCCGAGCTCCCTCAGTAGATCGAGCCCGTCGGCGATGCCGCGCTTGTCGGGCGGCTGCAAGAAGGGGAACTGCTCGATGTCGCCGAGCCCGAGCGAGATCATCTGCAGAATGACGGCGGCGAGGTTGGTGCGCAGAATCTCGGGGTCGGTGTACTCCGGCCGCTTCGTGTAGTCGAGCTCGCTGTAGAGGCGAATCGCGATGCCGTCGCTCGTGCGCCCCGACCGGCCCGACCGCTGGTTGGCGCTCGCCTGCGAGATCGGCTCGATCGGCAGCCGCTGCACTTTCGAGCGCGCGCTGTAGCGGCTGATGCGCGCGGTTCCGGTGTCGACGACGTAGCGGATGCCCGGCACCGTGAGGCTCGTCTCGGCCACGTTGGTCGCGAGCACGATCCGTCTCCGGATGCCCGCCGGCGCCCGCTCGAACACCCGGTGCTGCTCGGCCGCACTCAGTCGGCCGTACAGCGGAAGCACCTCGGTGCCCGCGCCGCGCGGCCCTTGGCGGGCGAGGTGCCCGGTGAGGGCATCCGCCGCATCGCGGATCTCGTTCTCGCCGCTGAAGAACACCAGCACGTCGCCGTCGCCCTCGCGGCCGAGCTCGTCGACCGCGGCGATGACGCCCTCGATCATGTCGATCGCCTCGCCAGGGGTGCTCGGGCCGTCGGCCACGGTGTCAATGAACGCAGTGTCGTCGGGGTCGGTCAGGTTGTCGGTGTCAGCCCCGTCGGGGACGAGCGGCCGATAGCGGATCTCGACCGGGAAGGTGCGCCCGCTGACTTCGATGATCGGCGCGGGTGTGCCCTGCGCATCGGCGAAGTGCTTGGCGAAGCTCTCGGGGTCGATCGTGGCGGAGGTGATGATGAGCTTGAGCTCGGGGCGGCGGGGGAGCAGCTGCTTGAGGTACCCGAGCAGGAAGTCGATGGTGAGGCTGCGCTCGTGCGCTTCGTCGATGATGATGGCGTCGTAGGCCCGCAGCTCGCGGTCGCCGCGGAGGGCGGCGAGCAGGATGCCGTCGGTCATGAGCGTGACGCGCGTGTTCTTGCTCACCTGGTCGGTGAAACGAACTGTGTAGCCGACGAGCCCGCCGAGCTCGGAGCCGAGCTCCTCGGCGACGCGCTCGGCGATCGTACGCGCGGCGATGCGGCGCGGCTGCGTGTGGGCGATGCTCTCGCGGCCCAGCTCGAGCAGGATCTTCGGCAGCTGCGTGGTCTTGCCCGACCCGGTCTCGCCGGCCACGATGACCACTTGGTTGTCGCGAATGGCGGCGGCGATGTCGTCCCGCCGCTGACTGACGGGCAGGTCTTCCGGGTAGGCGATCACCAGGCCCGGGATGCGGGGCTCGGGGTGATCGGCGTCGGCAGTCATCAGCCCTTCAGTCTAGAGCGGCGCCGCTTCCGGTACGGTGTCCGCAAACCTTCTTGACACGCAAACTGGTTTGCACTACAAAGTACTCATGACCGACCAGCACACCGACCCGGACCTCGACGAGGCGCCCCCGAGCGCCGATGAGGCTCTCGCACTCATCCGCCAGCAGCAGACCGCGCTCGAGCGCGACCAGTTGAGCGGCATCCCTTGGATGCTGGGGGTGTGGGGCGTCGCCTGGTCGGTGGGGTTCCTCGCCCTCTGGTCGGGGTACGACGGCGGCAACCCGTGGTTCCGCATCCCGTTGCCGATCGCCGCCATCGTCTTCGCCGCGCTGCTCATCGGCTCGGCCGTCGTCTCGGCGGTCATCGGCATGCGCCTCAACCGCGGCGTGCGGGGGCCCTCGAACTTCTCGGGCGCCGTGTACGGCATCGCCTGGCCGATCGTCGCCCTGAGTGCGTACCTGATCGGCGTCGCACTGGCCGTGAACGGGATGGATCGCACGATGCAGAGCCTCTTCTTCCCGGCGATCTACGCCCTCGTCGCCGGGTGCATGTACATCATGGGCGCCGCGATCTGGCGGTCGATCGACCAGCTCGTGCTGGGGATCATCCTCATCGTCGCCGGAACGGTCGCCCCGTTCTTCGGAGCCCCGACCAACAACCTCGTCATGGCGCTCGTCGGCGGTGGGGCGCTGCTGATCTCCGGCCTCGTCATGCATCTGAACCTGCGGCGGAGGCGACGAGCGTGACCGAGCTCGACCCGGTCATCCACGCGGCGGCACGACTGCGCATCACGGCGACGCTCGCGGGCCTCACCGAGGGCGACCGCATCACCTTCCCGCGGCTGCAAGAGCTGCTCGACATGACGGCGGGCAACCTCTCGACCCACTTGCGCAAGCTCGAAGACGCCGAGTACGTCGTCGTCGAGAAGACCCACCAAGGGCGCACGCCGACCACGTTCGTCAGCCTCACCCGCCGCGGCCGCCGCGCCTTCGAGGACTACACCGAGACCCTTCGACACCTTCTAGGAGAGAAGTCATGACAGCCACTGCGCACACGACCTTCGCGCGCCTCGAGAACGCGACCCGCCGCTTCGGCGAGACGGTCGCCCTCGACGATGTCACCCTGTCGATCGGCGGCGGCGAACTCGTCGGCCTGCTCGGCCCCAACGGAGCCGGCAAGTCGACGATGCTGAGCCTGCTGCAGGGCCGTCGTCGCCCGTCGTCGGGAACCGTCGAGCTCTTCGGCGGCAGCCCGACCGACCCGCGCCGCCGGGCCCGCCTCGGCAGCACGCCGCAGGAGACGGCACTGCCCGACACCCTGCGGGTCTCGGAGGTCGTCGACCTGGTGGCCGCGCACTTCCCTGACCGCGTGCCGACGGATGCTCTCGCCGACGAGTTCGGATTCTCCGACCTGCTCCGCCGCCCGTGCGGAGCCCTCTCGGGCGGGCAGAAGCGCCGCATCGCCGTCGCCCTCGCCTTCGTCGGGCGCCCGCGGCTCGTGCTGCTCGACGAGCCGACGACGGGGCTCGATGTCGACGCGCGGCACGGACTCTGGCAGGGCATCCGTCGCCACCACGCCGAGGGCACGACGATCGTCGTCACAAGCCACTACCTGGAGGAGATCGAGGCGCTCGCCGAGCGCGTCATCGTCATCGACTCGGGCGCGGTGCTCGCCGACGACACGCTCGCCGCCGTGCGCGACCGGGTCGACTCGGCGGTCGTCGAGCTGGCGACGGACGCCCCCGATGACCTGCTCGCCCTGCCCGGCGTCGTGCGCAGCGAGGTCGGCGGTGAGCGGATCCGCCTCACCGTCGACGACGCGGATGCGTTCGTGCGGTCGCTCGTGCGTGCCGAGGTGCCGTTCTCGGGTCTCAGCGTGCGCGGGGCATCCCTCGAAGAAGCCTTCCTCACCCTCACCCTGTCTGATCGGAGCGCCGCATGACCGCCACGACCCTCGACACCTCTGCCGGCGCGGCGCGCACGGTGCCCGCGCTGCCCCTGTACGCGATGCACGTGCGCATGCTCGTGCTCGAGACGCTGCGCGTGCCGATCGCCGTCATCGGCACGATGGTGTTCCCCGCGCTCAGCCTGCTCTTCTTCGTCGTGCCGAACCGCGGCGTGGCCGACGACCCGGTCTTCGCGACGCAGGCCGTCGTGTCGCTCTCGGTGTTCGCCGTCATGGTGAGCGCGCTGTTCAACCTCGGGCTGACGATCGCCGAGAATCGCGAGAAGCCGTGGGATCCGTACCTGCGCAGCCTGCCGCTGCCCGCCGCGGTGCGCATCTCGGCGCAGCTCACCGCCACGGCCATGCTGAGCTTCCTCTCGCTCGTGCCGGTACTCATCGTCGGCGCGCTCGCGACCGAGGCGACCGTCTCGGTGCTGGGCCTCATCGCCGGCCTCGCGGTGCTCGCGCTCACGAGCATCCCGTTCCTGCTGCTCGGGGCGTCGATCGGCTACGCGTTCTCATCGAAGGCGGCGATCGCGATCATCCAGGTCGGCATGTTCGGCTTCGCCTTCGGAGGGGGGCTCTTCTTCCCCCCGCAGTTCTTCCCCGAGTGGCTTGAGACGCTCTCGCGGTTCTTCCCATCGCGGCACGCCCGCGAGCTGACGCTCGCCGCCGTCGAGGGGACCACCCCCGAACTGTGGATGCTCGCCGGCGCCCTCGCCTGGACCCTCGCCACCGCGGCGCTCGCCGTCTGGTTGTACCGCCGCGACGAGGGTCGCCGCTACCGCTGAGCCGCGGGGCGCTCCATCCCGGAAACCCCGCGAACGCTGCGCGCACGATCAGGTCCTCGACCGCGGCGACTGCGGCGACTGAGGCGATCCGCACAGACGATGTGTTCCCGTTGTCACATGACAAAGGCGACACATGCGCGTGACCGCAAAACCCGTAGCGGTCGGGGAGCTTCACGTCCGGGTCCGACTCCTCCTCAGTCGGGTATCCGACCAGGGAGTCAGCGGGTGGAGGCGTGACCGTCGTGTCACGTGACGCCGGCGACACACTGTCCTCGTGGAACTGTTCTTCCAGCTCGGGCACCCGGTGCGGTGGCGAATCGTCGAGATTCTCAGTGCGGGTCCGCACACTGCGGGCGAGATCGCCGAGGCGATCTACGCAGACATGCGTGTCGAGCGCACGGTCGTGTCGCATCAATTGCGCCGGCTGCTCAACGCTGAGGTGATCAGAGTTCGCCGCGACTGGTCGAACCGCATCTACCGACTCGACCCGCGTCTGACCGGTTTGCTTCGCCGGATCGCCGAGGGCCTCGACGCCCATGCTGTTGGTGGCTACTACGACGACATCGTGCTCCACGCGGAAGCTGTCGCAGGGACCGATGACGCTGAGTCGGCGCTCGATCCCGTACCGAATTGCTGGTGTATGCAGAAAGTCAAGAATCGGCATCACATCTAGCGACAAGTCCACTCAATGTATACATTGAGGGCATGGCGATCGAGAGCGTGGCGCGTGCGGGCGTTCCCGCAGGCCTGCGCACGGCCGCCGATCGCGCGTTCGACGCTCTCCGGGCTGCGATCGTCGAGGGCGAGCTCGCACCGGGCGCTGCGCTGACCGAGGTCGAGCAGGCCAGCCGACTGGGGGTCAGCCGCACCCCCGTGCGCGAGGCCTTCGCCCGCCTCATCGCCGCCGGGCTCGCCACCGAGCGCGGACCCCGCACCCTCGTCGTGAGCGAAATCGAACCCGACGACGTCACCGCCCTCTTCGAACTGCGCACCGCCCTCGACGAGCAGGCCGCGCGCCTCGCCGCCCGCCGGGCGAGCACCGACGAGAGCAGCGCGCGTTTTGCCGAGCTCGCCGCCCGCTTTGCCGCTGTCGACGCCGTGGGCCTGAGCGCCGACGACCCGCAGCGCCACGACTACTACGCCCTCGTCGCCGAGTTCGACGCTGCGCTCGACGAGAGCCTGAGCGGCAGCCCCTACCTCGCGACGGCGATCCAGAGCACGCGCGTGCACCTCGCGCGCGTTCGCCGCCTCGCCCGCGACGACGACGACCGCCTGGCGCGCAGCGCCGCCGAGCACGGCTCCATCGCCCGCGCCATCGCCGACGGCGACCCCGAACGCGCGGCCGCCGCGACCCGGCTGCACCTGCACGAAGCCCTCACGAGCATCCACGCCCACCTGCCGCGCAGCGGCGACGACACGAAAGAGCGACCATGACGACCACCCACACCGTGCGCACCTACAAGAGCAGCGAGCCCCTCGCCGCCGCCGACCAGCTCGCCGGCAAGCTCGCGGCGCTCGCCGCCGAGCAAGACCGACCCCTCGACCAGCAGGCCGTCGACATGGTCATCAACCGCGTCATCGACAACGCCGCCGTCGCCGTCGCGAGCCTCGACCGCGCTCCGGTCATCAGCGCGCGGGGGCAGGCCGAAGCCCACCCGTACACGCCCGGCGCGACCGTGTTCGGCACGCCCGCCGACACCCGCTACAGCCCCGAGTGGGCCGCCTGGGCCAACGGGGTCGCGGTGCGCGAGCTCGACTACCACGACACCTTCCTCGCCGCCGACTACTCGCACCCCGGCGACAACATCCCGCCGATCCTCGCCGTCGCCCAGCACACCGGCGCCGACGGGGCGCAGCTGCTCAAGGGGCTGCTCACCGGCTACGAGATCCAGATCGACCTCGTGCGCGCCATCTGCCTGCACGAACACAAGATCGACCACGTCGCCCACCTCGGGCCCAGCGCCGCCGCCGGCATCGGCACGCTGCTGGGCCTCGACCAGGCCACGATCTTCCAGGCCATCGGCCAAGCGCTCCACACCACGACCGCCACGCGCCAGTCGCGCAAGGGCGAGATCTCCACGTGGAAGGCGCACGCCCCCGCCTTCGCCGGCAAGATGGCCGTCGAGGCCGTCGACCGGGCGATGCGCGGCCAGACCAGCCCGAGCCCCATCTACGAGGGCGAAGACGGATTCATCGCGTGGCTGCTGAGCGGCCCGGATGCTCGCTACGAGGTCCCACTGCCCGACAGCGGCGAACCGCTCACGGGCATCCTCGACAGCTACACGAAGGAGCACTCCGCCGAGTACCAAGCGCAAGCGTGGATCGACCTCGCGCGCCGCCTCGGCACCGAGCGCCCCGAGCTGCGCGACCCCGCCACCATCGCGCGCATCGTGCTGCACACGAGCCACCACACGCACTACGTCATCGGCTCGGGAGCCAACGACCCGCAGAAGTACGACCCCACCGCGAGCCGCGAGACCCTCGACCACTCGATCCCGTACATCGTCGCCGTCGCGCTGCAAGACGGGCGCTGGCACCACGTCGACTCGTACGCCCCCGAGCGGGCGGCCCGCCCCGACACGGTCGCGCTGTGGCAGAAGATCACGACGACAGAAGACGCCGAGTGGACCCGCCGCTACCACTCGCTCGACCTGAGCGAGAAGGCCTTCGGCGGCCGCATCGAGATCGAGCTGACCGACGGCACGCGCGTCGTCGACGAGATCGCTGTCGCCGACGCGCACCCCCTGGGCGCGCGGCCCTTCGGTCGCGCCGAGTACGTGGGCAAGTTCCGGATGCTCGCGGAGGGCATCCTGAGCCCCGACGAGATCGACCGCTTCCTCGATGTCGCCCAACGCCTGCCCGAGCTCAGCCCGGCCGAGCTCGGCGGCCTCACCGTGACGGCCGCCCGGCCGCTGACCGCTGCCCCGAAGGGACTCTACTGATGCTCTCCACCACCACCACGCCGAGCCAGCGCCGCCAGGCGTTCCGCGCGGGGCTCGCGAGCGGGCGCCTGCAGGTGTTCCCGGGCGCGTTCACGCCGCTCAGCATCCGCCTGATCGCCGACAAGGGCTTCGACGGCGCCTACATCTCGGGCGCCGTCATGGCCGCCGAGCTCGGACTGCCCGACATCGGGCTCACGACGCTCAGCGAGGTCGCCCACCGCGCCCACCAGATCAGTCGGATGAGCGACCTGCCGACCCTCGTCGACGCCGACACCGGATTCGGCGAGCCCATGAACGTGGCCCGCACGGTGCACGAGCTCGAAGACGCGGGGGTCGCGGGCCTGCACCTCGAAGACCAGGTCAACCCGAAGCGCTGCGGGCACCTCGACGGCAAGGCCGTCGTCGACCTCGACACGGCGGTCAAGCGCATCCGCGCGGCGGTCGACGCCCGCCGCGACCCCGACCTCGTGATCATGGCGCGCACCGACATCCGCGGCGTCGGTTCTGATCAGGGCGGGGGGATGGATGCCGCGATCGATCGCGCCAAGGCCCTCGAGGCGGCCGGCGCCGACGCGATCTTCCCCGAGGCGATGGCGACGCTCGCCGAGTTCGAGCAGATGCGGAAGGCCGTGAGCGTGCCGATCCTCGCCAACATGACCGAGTTCGGCAAGAGCGAGCTGTTCACCCACCAGCAGCTCGCCGACGTCGGCGTCAACCTCGTGATCCACCCCGTTTCGCTGCTGCGCATCGCGTTCGGCGCGATCGAGCGGGCGCTCGACACCCTGCAATCGACCGGAACCCTCGACGGCGAGGTCGCGGGCATGCAGACTCGAGGCAGGCTCTACGAGCTGCTCGACTACGAGGCGTACAACGCCTTCGATTCGGACATCTTCACCTACACCGGCCGCTGACCCACAAGGAGACCGACATGCTCGACGACATCAAGAAGGGCCTGGCCGGCGTCGTCGTCGACGTCACGGCGATCTCGAAGGTCAACCCCGACACGAACTCGCTGCTGTACCGCGGGTACCCCGTGCAGCAGCTCGCCGAGCGCTGCACGGCCGAAGAGGTCGCCTACCTGCTGTGGCACGGCGAGCTGCCGAACGCGCAGCAGCTCGCCGAGTTCGAGACGCTCGAGCGCTCGCTGCGGCACCTGAACCCCACGGTGAAAGACGCGATGGATGCGCTGCCGCTGAGCGCGCACCCCATGGACGTCGTGCGCACCGCCGTGAGCGTGCTCGGCGCGCTCGACGAGTCGCTCACGACCGACGGCACGTGGATCGACGGCGACCTGACGCTCGAGCGCAGCATCCGGATGTGGGCGCAGCTGCCGGCGATCGTCGCCTACGCGCAGCGGCGCCTGCGGGGTCAGGAGCTCGTCGAGCCCCGCAACGACCTCGGCTACTCGGCGAACTTCCTGCACATGACGTTCGGCGAGGTGCCCGAGCTCGTCGTGGTGAGCGCGTTCGACGTGTCGATGATCTTGTACGCCGAGCACTCGTTCAACGCCTCGACGTTCACGGCGCGGGTCATCGCCTCGACCCTGAGCGACGTCTACTCGGCGGTCACGGGCGCGATCGGTGCCCTCAAGGGACCCCTGCACGGCGGTGCGAACGAGGCCGTCATGCACACCTTCCGCGAGGTCGGTTCCGCCGACGGTGCCGCCGCGTGGCTCGCCGACGCCCTCGCCGCGAAGCGCAAGATCATGGGCTTCGGCCACCGCGTCTACAAGAACGGCGACTCGCGCGTGCCGACCATGAAGGCCGCGCTCGAGACCCTCGTCGCGCACTACGAGCGGCCCGAGGTGCTCGACCTCTACGACGCGTTGGAGAAGGCCATGGACGAGGCGAAGGGCATCAAGCCGAACCTCGACTACCCCTCGGGGCCGGCCTACGACCTCATGGGCTTCGACACCGAGCTCTTCACGCCGTTGTTCATCGCCGCGCGCGTCACGGGCTGGACGGCGCACGTGCGCGAGCAGCTCGCCGCGAACGCGCTCATCCGACCGTTGAGCCTGTACAACGGCCCCGACGAGCGGTCGGTGCCCAGCACCGTCTGAGCGGGATGGGGGAGACTAGGGGGATGACTGACGCGATCCCCACCCCCTCCATCACGCTCAACGACGGCCACCGCATCCCGCAGTTCGGGCTCGGCGTGTGGCAGATCGACGACGATGAGGCGCACCGCGTGGTCGCGGAGGCGCTCGAGGTCGGCTACCGCCACATCGACACCGCGCGCGTCTATAAGAACGAGGCCGGGGTCGGTCGGGCGATCGCCGAGTCGGGCATCCCGCGCGACGAGCTCTTCATCACGACCAAGCTGTGGAACAGCGACCAGGGCCGCGACACCGTGCGCGCGGCGGCCGAGGCGAGCCTCGAGCGGCTCGGGCTCGAGCAGGTCGACCTCTATCTCATCCACTGGCCGTCGCCGAAGTACGGCAAGCACGTCGAGTCGTGGGAGGCCATGATCGAGGTGCAGCAGGCGGGCCTGGCCCGGTCGATCGGCGTCTCGAACTTCATGCAGACCCACCTCGACGACCTCGCGGCGGCCACCGAGGTCGTGCCCGCGGTCAACCAGGTCGAGCTGCACCCTGCCTTCCAGCAGCGCGACCTGCGAGCGTTCCACGAGGCGCGGGGCATCCGCACCGAGTCGTGGAGCCCGCTCGGCAGCGCCCAGTACGACCTCGCCGAGCTGCCCGGCTTCGCCGCGATCGCCGAGCGCCACGGCAAGACCGTGCAGCAGATCGCCATCCGCTGGCACCTGCAGGAGGGCCTCATCGTCTTCCCGAAGACCGTGCGCCGCGAGCGCATGATCGAGAACGCGGCGGTCTTCGACTTCGAGCTCTCGGCGGAGGACATGGCGACGATCGCGGCGTGCGACCGCGACCAGCGCGTCGGCGCGCACCCCCTCAACACCGACTTCTGAGGCCGGGGGCCGAGGCTCCGAGCCGATAGGGTCGCGGCATGATGCCCCCGCCGTTGCCTGCACCGGGAAGGTCCGTCAACCCGGTGACGGAGGTGCTCGCCCGTGCTGCGGAGGATCCGCGGGCTCCGGCGATCGTCTCGTCGCAGCTGAGCA
Source organism: Actinomycetales bacterium Ga0077552 (assembly GCA_001464255.1). GTDB lineage: Bacteria > Actinomycetota > Actinomycetes > Actinomycetales > Microbacteriaceae > Microcella. The sequence continues at coordinate 11,419 of LNFD01000271.1, forward strand.
TGACCCGCGGCGACCTCGCCGACAGTGTCAGGCGTGTTGCCGCGCGGCTGCGGCGATCGGGAGTGCGCGCTGGCCAGGTCGTCGCGATCTCGGCATCTCCGGAGTGGGAGGCCGTGCTCACGCTCGCCGTCATGCACGAGGGTGCGGCCTCGCTTCATGCGAGCGCACTCGTGCTGCAGGGCTATGCCCCGCACATCGACGTCCTGCTCGGCGACGTGCTCGACGGTGGTCGGCGGCCGGCGGTCGTCATCGCCGCCGACGCGGCCTTCATCACGTCTCTCGGCTCGGTGAACCCGGGCATCGAACCGATGCCCTTCGCCGACGACGCACTGTGCCGCGTGGTGTTCTCGAGCGGTACGACCGGGGTTCCCAAGGGGGTTCCCTTCTCCGTCAGCATGCTGCGTCGGCGGGTCGCGTCGGCCCGCCGACACTGGATGCCCGTCGACCCGTTCTTCTCCCTCCTCGGTATCGATACCGTCTCGGGTTTCCAGACCTTCTTCTGGGGGGCGATGAACGGGGCGCCGTGGATCGCGCCGGGCAGCGGGGAGCAGAATCTCGCGCTCATCGAGCGCCTGGGGGTGAGGTCGATCAAGACCTCGCCGGCCCGACTCGCCGACCTCCTCGATGCCGTGGAACGGCACGGCGCACCCGCGAGCATCCAGGTCGTCCAGGTCGCTGGGGCGCTCCTGACTCCGACGCTCATCAGGCGGTGCGAGAGCGTGCTCGGGGTGACCCCGCTCTACCTCTACGGCTCGACCGAGGGGGGCACGGTCACGCGGGGCGCGGCAGACGCTGATCGGCCGGGGGTGGTGGGGCGACCGGTCGAGGAGGCCGAGCTCCGGGTGCTGGGCGACGACGGTCGGGTCGTGAGCCCCGGGGCTCTCGGTCGTGTCGAGTACCGCACTCCCGTGACGGCCGCCACGTACTGGGAGGGCGATCCCGCAGCCCAGTCCCGTTTCCACGACGGCTGGTTCCAGCCGGGCGATCGCGGCAGGCTGACCGAGGAGGGCGCATTGGAGGTGGTCGGTCGCGACGATGATGTCGTGAACGCCGGTGGGGTCAAGCTCGACCTCGCGGCCATCGATCGCGAGCTGCTCGAGATCGATGGCGTCGACGACGCGGCCTCGTTCCTGTTCCGCGACAGCGACGGCCTCCCGGCGGTGGGCGTCGCCTTTGTGACCCGAGGGGTGCTCGCCCCCGACGACGTGGTCGCCACGCTGCGTGTTCGCTTTGCGACCATGACGGTGCGGGCGTGCATCCGTGTCGATGCCGTTCCGCGCACGGCGACCGGTAAAGTGACGCGCATTCCTTTATCTCGCTTGATGGAGACCCGATGACATCGCTCATGAAGACCACCGCCCTCGTGGGCGTCGGCACCATCGGCGCTGCCGTGCTCGCCGCCGTTCCCGCTTCTGCGGCGACGATCGCGGGATGCGGGGACGCGCCCGTCGGAGGTCAGCTGGAACGCACGGGAGACATCTGCGAGATCGATTTCTCGGCATCGGGCGACTACAGCTGGACGGTACCGGCGGGCCTGACCGACCTGTACGCCGTCGTGGTGGGTGCCGGCGGAGGAGCCGTCTATGACGCGGACAGGCGCGAGGGCTACGCGGGTTCAGGTGGTGAGGTGATCTACGCCGACCTCGCGACCCCCGCGGCAGGCGCGGTCGTCGAGGTGTCGGTCGGGAGCGGGGGAACCTCGGGCCCCACCGCTCCGACTCCGGGCTCGAGCTCCTCGGTCACCGCTTCCGGCACCGTCACGGCTGCCGGCGGAGCCGCCGGTACTTTTTTCGACCACTACTGCCCGGCTGATGGCGACTACTCGGTCTACGTCGGCAACGGCAACGGAGCAGGGGGGTCCGCTGGTCCGTCGGGAGACAACTGCGTCGACTCGACGGCACCCGGAGTCCAGCCCTCGGCCGACGTCGACTCCGCCGCCGCTGATCCGCTGGCGATCTTCTCGACGGTAACGACCGAGTTCGGAGCCGGAGGACGTATCGTCAGCTCCCTCGCGGGGCCCTTGGACTCCGGAGCGGCCTACGACGGCTCGGGCCGGGGTGCCGACATCCTCCACCTCGCGGGCAGTTCCGATCCCTTCGTGCAGAGCTCATTGCCCGATGTCCACGACACCGCCGCGAGCGGTCGAGTGCTGCTGCGGTATACGGCGTTCGCGCCTGCCGCCGAGGGCGGCGGCGACGTCTCCGACGGTGACGCCCTGGCCGCGACCGGTGCCGGCTCGGGGTCGATCGCGACGATGGGTGTCGCCGCTGGGCTCGGTCTGGCGGGAGCGGTGCTGATGGCGCTCTCCCGGCGTCGAGCGGCGACCGTGCGGCCGACCCGCTGACGGCGGGAGATCGCTAGAGGGCGACCTCGGTGCGCACGCCCAGCGGCGTGGGCGCGAGCAGCGCGCCCCCCGCGGCCGACTCGAGCCCCGCGAACTCGCGCTCGAGGGCATCGCGGCCCTCGCTGAAGTGCGTCCACTGGTCGACGTGCAGCCCGATCACGCGACGCGCGCCGAGCACGAGCGCCGCGGCCCGGGCGCGTTCGGCCGTCAGGGTGAGGGGCGCGTCGATGTCGTCGACCCGCGCGGCTCCGGCGAACAGGATCGCCGCATCCACCCGCCCGTGGCGGGAAACGATCGTGTCGACGACACCGACCTCCGAGTTGTCGCCCGACACGTAGACCGTCGGATGCCCGGGCGCGGAGAGCAGGAACCCGCACACCGGCCCGAGCCGCTCGGCCCACTCGTCAGGGCCGTGCTGCGCGGGAAGAGCGACGAGCCGTGCGCCGGCCGGAGCGTGCGACGCGACCGTCGCGCCGACGGCACCCGGGTCGTCGAGCGCCAGGCCCTCGTCGTCGGCGAGCCCGATGACGCGCGCGGTGCCCCCGCGGGTTCCGAGGTCCTGCGCTCCCACGGGCGTCGTCACCACGAGCGGCAGGGTCAGGGCGAGATCGCGGCCGCGGTGGTCGAGATTGTCCTCGTGGTGGTGGTGCGAGACGAGGGCGGCGTCGATGTGGCCCAGAGCGTCGAACGTCACCGCGGGCGCGGCGGTCTTCTCGAGCGCGTCGGGATGGTCGCCGTAGCGCTGCGGCTCGTCGAAGGTGGGGTCGAGCAGCAGGCGCAGGCCCGCCCACTCGAGCAGGGCCGTGGGGCCGCCGACGACGGTGACGGCGATGGATGCTGGGCTCGGGCTCATGGTGCGACCCTAGCCGCGCATCCCGCGACGGCGGCAGAAGTCAGCGAACCTGCTTCTTCGCCGAGATGACCCCGGTGTCGAAGCCCATGAGGTGCAGACCGCCGTGGAAGCGCGCGTGCTCGACCTTGATGCAGCGGTCCATGACGACCGTGAGGCCCTTCGACTCGCCGTAGCGCGCCGCCTCTTCGTTCCAGATGCCGAGCTGCACCCACACCACGGGCGCACCGACGGCGAGGGCGTCGTCGATGACGGCGGGGATGTCGCTCGCCTTGCGGAACACGTCGACGATGTCGGGCACCTCGGGCAGCGAGGCGAGATCGGGGTAGGCGGGCTGCCCCAGGATCTCGGTCGCGTTGGGGTTGACGAAGTAGACGCGGTAGCTGCTCGACTGCTGCAGGTACGTGCCGACGAAGTACGAGCTGCGGGCCGGGTTCGGCGAGGCGCCGACGATCGCCACGCTCTTCGCGCGGCGCAGGATGCCCAGCCGCTCCTTCGCGGAGGGCCCCACCCACGTGCGCTGCGACTTCAGCAGCTTCGCGAGCGGCGAGCTCGCCGGGATGTCGCAGGTCAGCCCGTTCGCGAGAGTGACGGTGGCCGTGTCGGCCGTGGTCGCATCCGACATGGTCATGCCCCCTTCAGCGCCGCGTCGAGCGCCTGGTCGAGGTCGTAGATGATGTCGTCGGCGTCTTCGATGCCGACCGAGAGGCGCACGAGGCCCGGGTGCACGCCGCCGTCGACGAGCTGCTGCTCGGTCAGCTGCGCGTGCGTCGTCGACGCCGGGTGGATGATGAGCGTCTTCGCGTCGCCGATGTTGGCGAGGTGGCTGGCCAGGTTCACGTTCTCGATGAGGCCTTGGCCGACCGCGCGGCCGCCCGTCACGACGAAGCCGAAGACCGAGCTCGGGCCGATCGGCAGGTACTGCTGTGCCCGCTCGTGGTGGCGGTGCGACGGCAGGCCCGCCCAGTTGACCGTCTCGATGCGCGGGTCGGCCTCGAGCCATTCGGCGACGCGGCGCGCGTTGTCGACGTGCGCCTGCATGCGGTACGGCAGCGTCTCGACGCCCTGCGCGAGCAGGAAGGCCGAGTGCGGGGCGAGTGCCGGCCCGATGTCGCGCAGCTGCTCGGCGCGCAACCGGGTGAGGAAGGCGTACTCGCCGAAGTTGCCGTACCAAGTGAGGCCGCCGTAGTGCGCGACGGTTTCCTCGAACAGGGGGAAGTTGTGGTTCGACCAGTCGAAGCGCCCCGACTCGACGACGACGCCGCCGAGGGTCGTGCCGTGCCCGCCCAAGAACTTCGTCGCCGAGTGCACGACGATGTCGGCACCCCACTCGATCGGGCGGCACAGGTACGGCGTCGCGATCGTCGAGTCGATGACGAGAGGGATGCTCGCCGCATGCGCCACGTCGGCGAGACCCGCGATATCCGCGATGTCACCGCTCGGGTTGGCGATCGTCTCAGCGAAGACGAGCTTCGTGCGGCCCGGGATGATGGCCGCGGCGTAGTCAGCGGGGTCGTCGCTCGCGACGAAGGTCGTCTCGACGCCGAAGCGCCGAAGGGTGACATCGAGCTGCGTGACCGAGCCGCCGTAGAGGTTCGACGAGGCGACGATGTGGTCACCCGCGCCGGCGAGCGAGGCGAAGGTGACGAACTGCGCGCTCAGCCCGCTCGACGTGGCGACCGCTCCGAGTCCGCCCTCGAGGCTCGCCACGCGCTCCTCGAAGCTCGCGACCGTGGGGTTCGCGAGGCGGCTGTAGATATTGCCGTACTTCTGCAGCGCGAACCGCGCCGCGGCATCCTCGGTCGAATCGAACACGAAGGCGCTCGACTGGTAGATCGGCAGGGCGCGGGCGCCCGTCGCCGAGTCGGGAACGTTGCCGGCGTGCACGGCGCGCGTGCGGAAGCCATAGTCGCGGTCGGCCATGCCTTCAGGCTAACCGCGCACGCGACGACGTACCGGGCCGGGCGTTACGCGACGTAATCTTTGGCGTGCTCCTCGGCCGCGGCCGCCGCGCGCTGGTCGCGGCGGTCGAGCGCGCGGAAGCCCGCCCAGATCGCCGCGACGGTGAGGCAGAAGCCGGCGAACACGCCGATCCACACCGCGACGGGGGCGTCGGCAGCGAGCCGGTCGGAGGTCGGCAGCACGAGCAGGGCGAATGCGACCGCGGTGGGCCCCGCGAGCGCGACCCAGACGAGCTTCGACTGGTCAAAGAGCGTCTTGCCGTCGAGGAACATGAGCGGCAGCAGCGCCACGAGCAGACCCGTGATGCCCTCGTGCACTGCGGCGACGAGCGTCTCGGTGACGAAGATCGACAGGAAGGTCTCGTCGGTGCCGGTGAGGGCCGCGGTCATGATCGAGTAGGCCACCCAGGCGGTGAGCGAGACGCCGAGGGTCACGAGCATGCGCGTGACGATCGCCCGACGCTGGTCTTCGGCGCGCGCGCTCGCGGCGAGCTCGATACCGAGCACGAGGCCAACGAGAAGGCCGGGGCTGAACTCGAGCGCGCGAGAGGCGAGCACGCCGAGGATGGCGATGATGATCGCGCCGGGTTGCGTGATGATCGCCGAGGGCACGTGCCAGCGCTTGCCGAGCAGGGCGGCGGTGATCATGCTCGGCAGGTAGACGACGATCAGCAGGCCGATGGCGAGCGACGCGACGAGACGCAGCGAGGTGAGGTCGAACCCGAAGTTCGGGTCGGCGAAGCCGAAGGCGATGCTCGTGAGCACGATGACGACGGGGGCCGACGAGCCCCACGCGGGCAGAGTGCTCATGACGGCCGAGACCTTGTTGACGAGCGGCAGCGCCCAGGCGTAGAGCCAGCGCCACCGGTGGGCGTTCGCCTCGAGGGTCGAGTTGAGCACTTCGGCGGGGATCGCGACCAGGAGCAGGAACATGGCGCCGAGCCCGACCGCCCACAGCAGCCGCACGGGGTCTCGCCAGACGTTCGGCAGGCCCTCGCTCAGCGCGCTCGGTGCCGCAGGGTCGTTGCGGTCGATCTGCACGAACGGCGCGAAGGCGCGCTCGACGGGGGCGGGCAGGGCCTCGGTGGGCAGCTCGACCGCGACCGGAGCGGCGACCGCGAGGGGGGCCTCGGGCTCTACGGGCGCCTCGGGCGAGAGCTCGAGCAGTTCGGGCTGCGGGTCGGGTCGCGGCGGCGCGGCGGGCGGCGGGGTGGGCGCCGGCGGCGGCGTCACCGTCGGGGTGGGGGTCGGCGGGGGCGGCGGCGGAGGCGGGGGCGGCGGCGTGGCCGCGGCGAGCGCAGGCGGGGGGACGACCGTGAAGTGCGTGGCGGCGGTCGAGACCGCGTCGCCGATCGTCTGGGTGACGACGATCTTGTGGTCGCCGAGCGGGCGCTCGCCCGCGGGGAGCAGGCTGCACGACCACGAGCCCGAGCCAAGGCCGGTTCCGGCGCACGAACCCGTGACGTCGAGCCAGGTGTTGCCGGGCGGGCGCAGCTCGACGCGCACCGAGCCGTCGACGCTCTTGATTCCCGCGACGGTGACGGCCCCGACCTGCCCGACCTGGGCAGCGGTGGCACTCACGCTCAGCCCGGTGGCGGAGGCGGCGGCCGCACCACCCGCGAGCATGGCGACGAGCGCCGTGAGCAGGGTTCCGGTCGCGGCGATCGTCGCGAGGGCACGCCGACCAGCCGATCGGGGGCGATCGGGCGCAGAGGAGAACGAGCGCTGGGGGTTGCGCATGGAACGCTTCCTTCGGGAGAAGCGGACATTCGGGTGTTACGAGAGTACGTCGGTTCTGCCGCTCGCGCATGACAAATTTTTGACGGTTGTGTTTCGGACTCGTCATCGCCTCCCGTGGCCACCCCGGCTTGCCGTGTGGGATGTAGTAATAATACGATGACACTATGACGACGGATGCTCAGCCCGCCCCGCACGGCGGCCCCCTCGCCCCCACTCCCCGAGCCGAGCGCTCGCTCGCCCCCGATGTCGCCCGCGGCCTCGTGCTGCTCGGCATCGCGGTCGCGAACGTGCCCTTCTTCCTGTACGGCCGCGAGCTCGGCCTGCTGTTCAAGCCCGTGACCGACGCCGCGGCCGACCCCTGGGTCAACGCCGTCGTCGCGACGCTCGCCGACAACCGCAGCTACCCGCTCTTCGCGCTGCTCTTCGGCTACGGCCTCACGCAGCTGCTCACGCGCGAGCAGGCGCGGGGTGCCGAGTGGCCCGACGCGCGCCGGCTGCTGCTGCGTCGCAACCTCTGGCTCATCGCCTTCGGCGCCGCGCACGGCGTGCTGCTCTTTTTCGGCGACATCCTCGGCACCTACGGCCTGCTCGGCCTCGCCCTCGTCCTGCTCATCCGCGCCTCCGGACGCACGCTCGCGATCGTCGGATGGGCGTCGTTCGCGTTCCTCGTGCTCGCCGGCATCGCCGAGGGCCTGAGCGGGCTGCTCGCGCAGATTCCCGGCGGCGGGTTCTCGACGGCTGCGCTGTTCGGCTCGGCGGCGGCTGAGACCTATCCGCTCGCGGTGCTCGCCCGCGCCGGCGAGTGGACGCTCGGCATGCTGTCCGTTCCGTTCGGCGGTCTTGGGCTGCTCGCCCCGATGATCCTCGGGCTCTGGGCCGCCCGTCACCGCGTGCTTGAGCAGCCCGCGCGGCACCGCCGCGCCCTGGCGCTCGTCGCCGGCATCGGCATCCCGCTCTCGGTGCTCGGCGCCCTGCCGATGGCACTCGCGCTGCTCGGCGTCATCGAGCTCTCGCCGTTCGTCGAGCCGTTCGCGGCGATGCTCCACGCGGCGACCGGTGCGGTCGGAGGCGCCGCCTACGTCGCCCTGATCGCGCTCATCGTGGGCGGTCGGGGCTCGGGCCGCGAACTCGGCAGCCCGACGGCGAAGCCGCGCGGGCCGATCTCACGCCTGCTCGCGGCCCTCGGCCAGCGGTCGCTCAGCGGCTACCTCACCCAGTCGCTCGTCTTCGTGATCGTCTTCGCGCCCTACGGTCTCGGTCTCGGCGCGACCGCGAGCGTCGCTGAGGCGACCCAGATCGCTGTCATCACGTGGCTCGGCACGCTCATCGTCGCGGCGGCGCTCGCGGCGGTCGACCGGCCCGGGCCGGCCGAATGGCTGCTGCGCCGGGCGGTGTACGGGCGGCGGCGGTAGGCGCCGACCCCGGCCGTGGACGCCGCGGTTCACGGGGCGCTCCGCACGATCACGTCGCCGCGGCTCACGCGCTCAGATCCACGTCGGCAACCAGTACCGCAGCTGGATCTGCTCGATCGGGGTCGGGATGCCCGTCCACAGCGGCAGGAAGAACGCGCTGAGCGCCACGACGAGCACGAGCATCCCGATGACGATCGCGCCACCGAGGGTGCGCCGGGCTGGCGGGGCGTCGACGGGCCCGAGCACGGCGGCGAGCACCACCGTGAGCGCGAGCACGAGGAACGGCGTGAGCACGATCGTGTAGAAGAAGAAGATGGTGCGGTCGGGGTAGAGCAGCCACGGCAGCCAGCCGGCCCCGACGCCCACCAGCACGACCGCGATGGCCCAGCCGCTCGCTGGAAGGGCGGGCCCGGGGAGCGCGCGCATCCCGCGCACCGCCCGCACAGCGAGCAGCACGAGCAGCGCGACGACGGCCGCGACGGCCCCCCACCAGATGAGCGGGTTGGGGATGCCCGTGATGGCCTCGGCGGTGCCGTCGCCGAGGTCTCGGTAGTGCATGTAGGTGGGGCGCAGCAGCAGGGGCCAGCCGATCGCGGGCGCCTCGTAGTTGTGCGGGCTCGACTCGCCTACGTGATACCCGTAGATGGCCGTCTGGTACGCCCACCAGTTCTGCAGCGAGTCGGGCAGGGCGCCCAGGATGCCCGGCAGGCGGTTGTCGTCGCCGACGACCCGCTCGCGGCCGTAGCCCCCGCTCGTGACGAACCATCCCCACCAGGTGAGCAGGTGTGCGGCCGCGGCCGAGGGGATCATGAGAACGAAGGAGATCGGCGCCTGCCGCAGGAGCGTGCCGCTCGCCCAGAGCGCGACGCCCGCGCGACGGCGGTCGATCGCGTCGGCGACGACGGTGAGCAGGCCGAACGCGGCGAGCAGGTAGAGGGCGCTCCACTTGACGCCGATCGCGAGGCCGAAGGTGACGCCCGCGGCGACGAGCCACGGCCGCCCCCACAGCGCGGGGCCCCAGTCGGTCGCCCGCGGGGGGTCGCTCGAGCGTCGCGCCGCGAGCCACCGCTCGAGCTCGCTGCGCGATTGGCGCCGGTCGAGCACGACGAAGACGACGGCGAGCACGACGAGCAGGGCCAGCACGCCATCGAGCAGGGCGACACGGCTCATGACGATGGCGTTGCCGTCCACGGCGATGAGCAGCCCGGCGATGCCAGTCAGCACGAGGCGCCCGTGCAGGAGGTGTGCGAGCAGCATGACGAGGCCGACGAGCACGATGCCCGCGACGGCCGTGCCGAGCCGCCAGCCGGCGGGGTTCTCGGGGCCCAGGGCGGTGAGTCCGAGCGCGATGATCCACTTGCCGAGGGGCGGGTGGGCGACGAACGAGGCGAGCGGGTCGGGGCTGCCGGGCGTGCCCGCGGCCCACAGCGCGTTCGCCCCCTCGGGCCAGCGGCCCTCGTAGCCGAGCTGCCGCAACGACTCCGCGTCTTTCACGTAGTAGGTCTCGTCGAAGACGAGCTCGCCGGGCTGCTCGAGACCGATGAGGCGCGTCGCGGCCGCGATGCCGAGCACGGCCGCCGGAACCGCGATCTGCACCACGCGATCGCGCGACCATCGTGACCGCACGGCGGGCTGCCCGTCATCGAGCCTCTGAGGGGGCTGCCCATCGTCGATCCGCCCGGCAGGCCGTGCCGCTCCCGACACTCCCGCCGCGGTCGTCGAGTCCGCATCCGTCACCGGCTCATCGTATCCAGCCCGCTCGCGCAAGCGCCGTCAGCTCCGGGTGCAGGATCCCGCGGCCGAATGAGCCAGCGCCCGCAGGGATCTGCACCGGGGTGCGGCCGCTCATGTCGTCGGTCAGCCCTCGGCGCACACTTCCAGAATCGCGGAACATCGTGATCCCCTGTCGTGTTCTTCCGCACTTCTGGAAGGCCCGCCAGCACAGAGGGCCCCGATCACCGCAGCGCCCTCAGGAAGGGACCGGTGGGAGGATGGCCGCATGATCGTTCTCGCCGCGACTCCCATCGGCAATCTCGGCGACGCGAGCCGGCGCCTCATCGAGGCGCTCGAGAACGCGACGATCGTCGTCGCGGAGGACACCCGCACGGCCGTGCACCTGATGCGCGCGCTCGGCGTCGAGAACCGCCCCCAACTCGTGCCCCTGCACGAGCACAACGAGCGCGAGAAGTCGGCCGAGCTCGTCGCGCTCGCGCACGGCACCGACGTTCTCGTGCTCACCGATGCCGGCATGCCCGCCGTGAGCGACCCGGGTTTCGTGCTCGTCGAGGCCGCGATCGCCGCGGGCGTCACCGTGACCGCCCTGCCCGGACCGAGCGCGGTGCTCACGGCGCTCGTGCTGAGCGGCCTGCCGACCGATCGCTTCGCCTTCGAGGGCTTCCTGCCGCGCAAGGGCCGCGCGGGGGCGCTGCGTGCGCTCGCCGCCGAGCCGCGCACGCTCGTGTTCTTCGAGGCCCCGCACCGCATCGCCGCGGCTCTCGCCGATGCGCGCGACGCCTTCGGCCCCGACCGCCGCGCGGCGGTGTGCCGCGAACTCACGAAGAAGTTCGAGGAGGTCGCGCGCGGCACCCTCGCCGAGCTCGCCGAGCGCTTCGCCGACGGCGCGCGCGGCGAGATCGTGCTCGTCATCGAGGGGGCACCCGCGCGCTCGGGCGACCTACCGACCGCGATCGCCGAGGTCGCCGACCGGGTGGCCGCGGGCGAGAGGCTCAAGGATGCCGCCGCGGCCGTCGCCGCGGCGACCGGGCTCGGCACGCGCGAGCTCTACGAAGCGGCTCTCGCCGCGCGCCGCTCCTGATCCGGCTCCGGCAGCACGAAGGTCAGTCGCAGGCGTCGCGCAGGTCGAGCGTCACCGGCACCGGTTGCTGCGTGCCGTCGACCGTGATGACGAGGCCGTCGACGCGCCCCTCGGCGGCGCCGGTGCGCACGACCTCGACTCCCACGAAGGCGGCCGTATCCGGCTCGATGCTCTGCTGACCCAGGTCGACCCCGCCCAGCGCATCCCGCCCGCCCTGCTCGAACCGCACGGCGGTGTCGCGCGCATCCTCGTCGATCGCGAGGAAGCGGTCGACGATCTCGACCCCCGTCGCATCGTTCAGCTCGACGCCGGCGATCGCGATCGGCTCGCCCGAGGTGTTGGTGACGCCGACGGCGATGGTTCCCGAGTCGCCCGCGAGGCATCCCGACAGGCCGCCGAGCGGGTCGGCGGGTGATCCGCTGCAGCCCGCGAGGGCCGTCATGAGGGCGATGGAGGTCGCGAGGGCGAGGGTGCGTCGGCGGGCGCGAGAGGTCGTCACGCCGTTCACGCTACGCGAGCGCCGCGCGGTCACCGCCCGTGCGACCCGCAGTGCGCCCACGCGGGAACGAAGCCGACGACCGCGTCGGCGCGGCTCGTCGCCGAGAACCAGCCGTCGTCGTACCGCAGCGACAGGCCGCGCAGCCCCGCGTACTCGGTGTAGTCGTCGGCCCGCAACTCCACGACGACCTCGACCGAACCGCCCGGCATGATGACGGCGCCGTCGACCGGCTGCCGGTCGCGGTACAGGTCGAGCTGATCGGGCGAGAGCTCGCCACCGGGAGCGACGCCGAAGATCGTGTAGACGCTCGGCATCGGGAGGACACTGATGTCGTTCACCGTCGCATTCTCGAGCTGCATGACCCTGACCTCCCGCAGGATGACCGAGCGGGACGACTCGTTGGCGACGGTGACGCCGACCAGGGCCACCGAGCCTTCTTCGGCGACGTGCGACTCGAAGCAGCGCTCGGCGAGCCCTGCGAAGATCGTCAGCGGAGGCGCGCCGACGCACCCGCTGAGCATGACGACGACCGCCGCGCTCACGAGCCCCCCCGCGAAGAGTCTAGAGATCCTCACAGTCAGGAGTGTACCAAGGAATACGCGCAGGGGCGACGGTAGGCTGAACCCACTATGGCCGCTGCCGACCGCTTCTACATCGCCACCCCGATCTTCTACGTCAACGACGTGCCCCACATCGGGCACGCCTACACCGAGGTGGCTGCCGACGTGCTCGCGCGCTGGCACCGGCAGTCGGGGGTCGACACCTGGTCGCTCACGGGCACCGACGAGCACGGCCAGAAGATCCTGCGCACGGCCGTGGCCAATGGCGTCACGCCGCAGGAGTGGGCCGACAAGCTCGTCGACTCGGCCTGGAAGCCGCTGCTCGACACGATCGACATCGCCAACGACGACTTCATCCGCACGACCGAGCCGCGGCACGAGAAGGTCGTGCAGCAGTTCCTGCAGAAGCTCTACGACGACGGCTTCATCACCGAGGGCGAGTACGAGGGCTACTACTGCGTCGGCTGCGAAGAGTACAAGCAGCCCGACGACCTCGTTCCCGGCACGGGCGAGTTCCACGGGCAGCTGGTGTGCTCGATCCACGGCCGTCCCGTCGAGGTGCTCAAGGAGAAGAACTACTTCTTCGCCCTCAGCAGCTTCCAGCAGCGGCTGCTCGACCTCTACGAGTCGCAGCCCGACTTCATCCAGCCCAGCAGCCTGCGCAACGAGATCATCTCGTTCGTGCGCCGCGGCCTCGACGACCTCTCGATCTCGCGCCAGAGCTTCGACTGGGGCGTGCGCATCCCGTGGGATGACAGCCACGTCACCTACGTGTGGTTCGACGCCCTGCTCAACTACATCTCCGCGATCGGCTGGGGCAGCGATGACGAGAACTTCGCGCACCGCTGGCCGGCCGTGCAGCTCGTCGGGAAGGACATCGCGCGCTTCCACGCGGTCATCTGGCCCGCCATGCTCATGGCCGCGGGCCTGCAGCCGCCCGCGCGCGTGTTCGGCCACGGCTGGCTGCTCGTCGGCGGCGAGAAGATGTCGAAGTCGAAGCTCACCGGCATCGCCCCGCACCAGATCACCGATGTGTTCGGCAGCGACGCCTTCCGCTACTACTTCATGAGCGCCATCTCGTTCGGGCAAGACGGCTCGTTCTCGTGGGAGGACCTCGCCGCCCGCTACCAGGCCGAGCTCGCCAACGGCTTCGGCAACCTCGCCTCGCGCGTCATCGCCATGGTCGGCAAGTACTGCGACGGCGTCGTGCCCGACGCCACCGACGTGACCGATGCAGAGCGGGGCATTCAGAAGACGGTCGCGGATGCCGTGGTCGCCGCCCAGCGCGCCATCGACACGTTCGCCATCCACGACGCCATCGCGGCGGTCTGGACGATCGTCGACGAGCTCAACGGCTACATCACGCTGCAGGAGCCGTGGAAGGTCGCGAAGGACGAGGCGCAGGCGGCACGCCTGCACACGATCCTGTACACGGCGGCCGAGGGGCTGCGCGCCCTTGCCGTGCTGCTGTCGCCCGTCACCCCGCAGGCCGCCCAGAAGCTGTGGGTCGCGCTCGGCGCCGAGGGTGCGCTCGGGCCGCTGCTCGCGCAGAGCATCCCGAACGCCGGTGAATGGGGTCAGCTGCCCGCGGGCACGCAGACGCAGCCGCTCGAGGCGCTCTTCCCGCGCATCGAGGCCGAGTAGCCCGCGTCAACCCCCGCGCGTCTCCAGCCGGCCACGGTACGGTCATTGAGGAGGCGATACCGTGAGCGACCAGATTGATCCCCATGTGCGCGCCCGCGCGATCATGGAGGGCACGACGCGCGACCTCAGTTACCCGCCGAGCCCCGAGGCGCTCGTGGTGCCCGTCTACGACAACCACACGCACCTCGAGATCGCCGACGGCGAGAACCCGATGCACTACCGCGAGCACCTCGACCGCGCCTCGGCCGTCGGCGTGCGCGGCGTTGTGCAGGTCGGCACCGACGTGCTCACGAGCCGCTGGTCGGCCGCCGTCGCGGCGCGCGAGCCCCGGGTGCTCGCCGCGGTCGCCATCCACCCCAACGAGGCCCCGGCGCTCGCCGAATCGGGCGAGCTGGATGCCGCTCTCTCGGTCATCGACGAGCTGGCCGCGCAGCCCCGCGTCGTCGCGATCGGCGAGACGGGCCTCGACTACTACCGCACCGAGCCGGGCACCGGACGCGACGCGCAGCTCGCCGCCTTCGAAGCCCACATCGCCATCGCGAAGAAGCACGGCCTGGCGCTGCAGATCCACGACCGCGACGCTCATGACGACATCGTGGCGACGCTGCTGCGGGTCGGACCCCCGGAGAAGGTCGTCTTCCACTGCTTCAGCGGCGACGTCGAGCTCGCGAGCATCTGCGCCGAGCGCGGCTGGTACGCGAGCTTCGCCGGCACGGTGACATTCAAGAACGCCCGCAACCTGCGCGACGCGCTCGACGTGCTGCCGCGGGCGCTGCTGCTCGTCGAGACCGACGCGCCCTTCCTGACCCCGCACCCCTACCGTGGCCGGCCCAACGGGCCCTACCTGCTGCCCTTCACGGTGAGGGCGATCGCCGACCACCTCGGCACCGACGCGTCGATGCTCGCCGCGCAGCTGAGCTCGAACACCGAGCTCGTCTACGGTTCGTGGGACGCGAACCCCGTTGTCGCGCCGGGCGACCCGTGGGCGCTGCAGGAGGTTCCGGGCGACCCCGACGACCTCGGCGACCTCGGCGGCGCGCTGCCCGACCACTACCCGGGCGAGCGGTGAGCGCACTGCTCGGCCCGGCGGAGGTGCGCGACCTCGCCGAGCTGCTGGGCGTGAGCCCCACCAAGAAGCTCGGCCAGAACTTCGTGCACGACGCCAACACCGTGCGGCGCATCGTCTCAACCGCGGCCCTGCAGCCGGGCGAGCCCGTGCTCGAGGTCGGCCCGGGGCTCGGGTCGCTGACGCTGGGGCTGCTCGAGGCCGGGCATCCGGTCGTCGCGATCGAGGTGGATGCCCGTCTCGCTGCCCAGCTGCCTCTCACGGTCTGCGAGCTGCAGCCAGAGGCCGCGCTCGCCGTCGTCACCGCCGACGCCCTGCGGGTCTCGGCCGTGCCCGACGCGCCCGGCGGCGCGCGCCCCACCGCGCTCGTCGCGAACCTGCCCTACAACATCTCGGTGCCCGTGCTGCTGCACTTGCTCGCGCTCGAGCCGGGTATCCGCCGCGTGCTCGTCATGGTGCAGGCCGAGGTCGGGCACCGGCTCGCGGCCGAGCCCGGGTCGAAGGTCTACGGCGGCCCCTCGATCAAGGCCGCCTGGTACGGGCGCTGGCGGGTCGAGGGGCAGGTGAGCCGGCAGGTGTTCTGGCCCGTGCCGAACGTCGACTCGGTGCTCGTGGGCATGAC
>LNFD01000272.1 GCA_001464255.1 Actinomycetales bacterium Ga0077552
CGAGTCTTCAGCGATCGTGCTGCACAGCTTCGACCCCGGCTTCATCGACGCCGCGGTCGCCGTGCTCGAGCGCCGCACCACCATCACGGTCTCGGTGACCGAGCGGCAGCTATACCTCGACCTCAACGGCGTGACGCTGAGCTCAGTCGTGCACGACCACCCGCTGGTCTGAACCCGCCCGCAGGGCCCGATCGCCGAGGGTGACGAGCGCCATGTGCGGCACGGTCAGGGCGGCGAGGCCGATGAAGACGACGCGCAGCAGCTGGTCGTCGAGCGAGGCCGTGCCGGCCGTCGTCGCCCAGAGGAACGCCCCGGCCAAGAGCAGCGGCGCGATCGTGTAGGTCGCGACGATGAGCAGCGTCAGGCCGCGTCCGTGCCCGTGCTCCTCGCGGAAGCCCTCGCGCAAGTGCCGGGCGCTGTGCAGCGCGCAGAAGTAGACGATGAAGAACATGAGCGGCGGGGCGAGCAGGGCGAGGGCGGCGACGGCGAGCAGCTCGATCCCCTCGTGGGGTGCTCGGCGGGCGGCCATGACGGCGGCCGCCGCCAGAGCGACGAGCAGCACGGGGCCGATCGCGGCCTGGGTCTGGGCGACGAGGCGAGCGCCCTCTCCGGCGAGGGTCGCGTAGAGGTCGGCCACGGCATCCACGTCGCGCAGCGAGGGAAGGCTGAGCAGGGCCGCGCCCGTGAGGAAGCGGAGGGCGAGGGGGCGCTCGCGGTTCCAGTCGCTGCCGAAGTGGGCGGCCGAGACGAGCAGGAAGGCGACGAGGCTCGGCACGGGCGCGATCAGCCAGAGGGCGACGACCGCCCCCGCGACCCCGGTATAGACGAGGTTGAAGGCCGCGAAGGTCAGGGGCGTGCGCCAGTAGCCGAGGCGCCGCGCGATGAGCGGGTCGAGCGCGCCGTGCGGCATTCCGAGTACGGCGGCGAGGATCGCGATCGCGGCGATCTGCACGACCAGGGGCGGCTCGGGGTTCGCGAGCAGGAATGCGAGGGCCGTGAGCAGGGCGAGGGAGAGGAAGAGGCGGGTCTCGAACGGCGCTCGCCGCGGAGGGTTGGCGACAGGTGGTGCGGGTTCGGTGAGGACCGTCACCGCGCGACCCGGTCGGCCCGGGCGGCGCTCGCCGCGGCGACGAGGCGGGCGCGACGGTCGGGCAGCTGGGCGAGGAAGGGCAGCAGCGGCAGGCTCACGATGATGCTCGCGAGGTCGCCCGCGGTCGCACGGTCGGTGAGGAACCGCAGCAGGCGGTGCGGGGCCACGCCGCGCGCCATCGCCATGAAGTACTCGGCCGTGCGTTCCGGATGCGCGCGCAGGGCCTGCAGGAAGATGCCGTCCATCTGCCGGCGCACCCACGGCTCGGCGGGGTGCGGCGCCGGGTCCTCCCCGCGCGCGAGCGCGTCGGCGCAGCGCCGCGCCCACTGCTGGATGCGCAGGAACGCGTACCCCGAGGCATCCCGCAGCGCGCCGCCGGCGTTGCCCGCGAGCACGACGCCGGGCATCGGCGCGTCGTGCGTCGGCATGCGGCCCATGGGCAGGATGCCGCCCTCCTCGCGCACGATGGTCGCACCCGCGAGACCCATCGCCGCGAGCTCGGCATCGCGCTCGGCCACGACGACGCTCTCGGCGAGGGGTACGGGGCTGAAGCGCGTCCACTCGACGAGGGCGCGGGTCGGCGAGAGCGGCAGCACGTAGACGAAGCCGAGGCCGTCGGTCTTCGTGCCGCGCATGCGCGTCATCAGTCCGACGGCACCAGGCTCGGTGGCCAGGGCGCCGCCGTGCTCGACCTCGACCCCGCTGAAGCACTGGTAGAGCAGCGCGGCCGTGCGGCGCGGGCGGGTGTCGACGACGCGGCGGGCGAGCAGCACGCCCTCGTCGGTTGTCACGCGCACGCCCGGGGTGCCGTCGGGCAGCGTGACCGATGACAGCTCCCGGGCGGCGACGCCGAGGCGCAGCGCGATGCGGTCGTCGCCCGCGATCTCGGCGAGGGCCCAGCGGTAGAAGTCGACGCCGCGGATGTACTGGTAGCTCATGCCGGGCACGCGGTGCGTGGCCGAGCGGCCCGTGAGGTCGGCGTAGGTCCAGCCGCTCTACTCGTGGGCGACGATGTCGCGCAGCGGGTGGTGGTCGTGCTGCCAGAAGCTCCAGCTGCGGTCGTCGGCGAACGCCGTGCGCGGGTCGACGAGGACGACCCGCAGGTCGCCGTCGCCGCTCGCGAGACGGGCCGCGAGCGAGAGCCCCGCGCATCCGGCGCCCAGGATGACGAGATCGACCACGTCGGTCTCGGGGGGCAGCGCGAGCATCAGCGACTCCACGGCAGGAGGGGGTGAGCGCGCGGCATGATCCGCGCTGAGGGCGACGCTAAGCGCGCAGTCTGGAGGTCTGCCCCACACTGCATGGGGGAACGCTGGTGAACGGGTCACGGTCGGCGTGTCGGGCGAGGCGGTACCGTCGGTCTATGACGACCGCTGAAGCAGACCCGTCGGCGGCCGCTGACTCCGCCCCCACGACCACGTTCTCCGACCTCGGGCTCAGCGATGCCGTTCTCAAGGCGCTGCGCGACGTGGGCTACGAGACCCCCTCGGCCATCCAGGCCGCGACCATCCCGACCCTGCTCGCCGGCCGCGACGTCGTCGGGCTCGCCCAGACGGGCACGGGCAAGACCGCGGCGTTCGCCCTGCCGATCCTCTCTCGCCTCGACGTGTCG
>LNFD01000273.1 GCA_001464255.1 Actinomycetales bacterium Ga0077552
GCACGTGCTCGAGCAGCGTCGCGGGGGCGCCCGGCGCCGGAGCCGCGAGCGCGCTCACGCCCCGGTCAACCACGCCCGCAGCCCGCGCTCGCAGGCGATGATCTGCTCGACCGGCACGCGCTCGTCGTCGGTGTGGGCGAGCGAGGGGTCGCCGGGGCCGTAGTTGACGGCCGGGATGCCGAGCTCGGCGAAGCGGGCGACGTCCGTCCAGCCGTACTTCGGCGCGGGGGTGCCGCCGACGGCCGCGACGAAGTGCTGCGCGAGCGGAGCATCCAGCCCCGGGCGCGCGCCACCAGAGGCGTCGGTGACCGTCAGCCGCAGCTCGGGGGCGACCGCGCCGAACAGCTCGCGCAGGTGCTGCTCGGCCTCGGCGACGCTCTTATCGGGCGCGAAGCGGTAGTTGACGGTCAGCACGGCCTCGTCGGGGATGACGTTGCCCGCGACTCCCCCGCGCACGCCGACGGCGTTGAGCCCCTCGCGGTAGGCGAGCCCGTCGACCTCCATCGTCGCGGGCTCGTGGCGCGCGAGCAGGTCGAGCGCGGGGGCGAGACCGTGGATGGCGTTGACGCCCATCCACGCGCGCGCCGAGTGGGCACGGCGCCCCGCGGCCGCGAGCTCGACGCGCAGCGTGCCGTTGCAGCCGCCCTCGATGCCGGCGTTGCTCGGCTCGCCGAGGATGGCGAAGTCGGCCGCGAGCAGCTCGGGCCGCGTGCGGGCGAGGCGACCGAGGCCGTTGAGGCTCGCCTCGACCTCCTCGTGGTCGTACCAGACCCAGGTCACGTCGTAGGCGGGCGCCTCGAGCGCGACGGCGAGCGCGAGCATGACGGCGCAGCCGCCCTTCATGTCGACCGTGCCGCGGCCGTGCAGCGTGCCCGTGACGGCATCACCCTCGAGCCGGCTCGGCAGGTTCGCGTTGACGGGCACCGTGTCGATGTGGCCCGCGATGACGACGCGCTGCGCGCGGCCGAGCGCCGTGCGGGCGACGATCGCGTCGCCGTCGCGCAGCACCTCGAGGTGCGGGGCGTGGATGCTCAGCACGCGCTCGATCGCGTCGGCGAGCATCCGCTCATCGCCCGAGACGCTCGCGATGTCGACCATCGCCGCCGTCAGGGCCACGACGCCTGCGTCGATGGGCAGCTCGGCGGGCGGCGCTGCGGTCTGCTCGGTCACGACTCCAGGGTAATGCGGCGCCGGTAGCCTGGAGTCATGTCGAGCCCCGCCGCCAACGCCACCGATTCCGAGCGCGCCACGCGCCACGCCTGGGGCTACGGCCTCGTGACGCTGCGCATTGCCGACGGCGCCGAGCTCGACACCTGGTACCCGCACCCCGCACTCGGCACGCTGCCCCACGGCCGCGACCCCTACATCGTGCCCGCCGAGATCGAGCACCTGCAGGGCGAGGACGCGCGCCGGGGCGTGCGTCGCGAGGCCCGCACGATCTCGATCGACCTCGATGCGCCGCCGGCCTCCACCCCCGATGCTTACTTGCGCCTTCACCTCCTGAGCCACCGCCTCGTCGCCCCCAACACCCTCAACCTCGACGGCATCTTCGGGCACCTGCCGATCGTCATGTGGACGACCGCGGGGCCCATGCACCCCGACGACTTCGACGCCCGGCGCCCGGCGCTGCAGCAGGCCGGCATCTCGGCGCTCGGCATCGACAAGTTCCCGCGCCTGCTCGACTACGTCACGCCCCCGCGCGTGCGCATCGCCGACGCCTCGCGCGTGCGCCTCGGCGCCTACGTCTCGCCCGGCACGACCGTGATGCACGAGGGCTTCATCAACTTCAACGCCGGCACGCTCGGAGCCTCGATGGTCGAGGGCCGCATCAGTCAGGGCGTCGTCGTCGGTGACGGCAGCGACATCGGCGGCGGTGCCTCGATCATGGGCACCCTCTCGGGCGGCGGCACGCACCGCGTCGCGATCGGCGAGCGCGCCCTGCTCGGTGCCAACAGCGGCATCGGCATCTCGATCGGCGACGACTCGGTCGTCGAAGCGGGCCTCTACGTCACCGCGGGCCAGAAAGTCGTCGTCGTCGACGGCACGGTGGGGCCCGACGGGCAGCCGCGCACCGTGAAGGCCGCCGAGCTCTCGGGCGTGCCGGGGCTCCTGTTCCGCCGCAGCTCGCTCACGGGAGCCGTCGAGGTGCTGCCCCGCACGGGTGCGGGCGTGCAGCTCAACCAGGCCCTGCACGCGTAACGCGCGGGGTCAGGATGCCCGGCGCGAGCATCCGGCGCTGCGACCGCTAGCGCTGGGGCCAGTCGCGCGCGCCCGAGCCCGTGTAGAGCTGCTGCGGGCGGCCGATCTTCGTCTGCGGGTCGTCGTTCATCTCGCGCCAGTGGGCGATCCAGCCCGGCAGGCGCCCGATGGCGAAGAGCACCGTGAACATGCGCGTCGGGAAGCCCATGGCCTTGTAAATGACGCCCGTGTAGAAGTCGACGTTGGGGTAGAGCTTGCGCTCGATGAAGTACTCGTCGGCGAGGGCGATGGCCTCGAGCTCGCGCGCGATCTGCAGCAGCGGGTCGCTCACGCCGAGGTCGGCGAGCACGGCATCCACGCTCTCTTTCACGAGCTTGGCGCGCGGGTCGTAGCTCTTGTAGACCCGGTGGCCGAAGCCCATGAGCTTGATGCCGTCTTCCTTGTTCTTGACGCGCTCGACGAAGCGCTCGACGCTCTCGCCCGAGTCGCGGATGCGCGCGAGCATGTCGAGCACGGCCTCGTTGGCGCCACCGTGCAGGGGGCCCGAGAGGGCGTTGATGCCCGCCGAGATCGAGGCGAAGAGGTTCGCCCCCGTCGAGCCGACGAGCCGTACGGTCGAGGTCGA
>LNFD01000274.1 GCA_001464255.1 Actinomycetales bacterium Ga0077552
GCGTAGGGCTCGGCCATGATGCCGAAGTTGAGGCGCAGGAAGTTCTCGACGAAGCCGAGCGAGTTGTCGGGGTACAGGAAGGCCTGCCCGATCGCCTTCTTGTGGGCGTAGGCGGCGATGACCGGCAGCTTGGCGAGCAGGCGGATGGTCGAGATCTCGACCTGCTCGGGGTCGTGCGGGTCGAGCGAGTCGCCGTAGTAGGTCGAGAGGGCGCTCACGGCGCTCGAGAGCACCGACATGGGGTGCGCCTGGTGGGGCAGCGAGTCGAAGAAGCGCTTGAGGTCTTCGTGCAGGAGGGTGTGGCGGCGCACGCGCGAGTCGAAGTCGGCGAGCTCGCTCGGCGTCGGCAGCTCGCCGTAGATGAGCAGCCAGGCCACCTCGAGGAAGGTCGAGTTCGCGGCGACGTCGTCGATCGCGTAGCCGCGGTAGCGCAGGATGCCCTGCTCGCCATCGATGTAGGTGATGGCGCTCTTGGTCGAGGCGGTGTTGACGAAGCCGTAGTCGAGCGCGGTGAGCCCGGTCTGGCGCGTGAGCGAGGAGAGGTCGAGGCTCGCGGCCCCCGCGACGCTCGGCAGGATCGGGAACTCGGCCGTGCCGCCCGGGAAGTGCAGGGTCGCCTTCTGATCGCTCGTGTTCAGTGCGCCGTCGCTCACTGCGCCTCCTCGCGGGGTGTGATCGGGGTGTGATCGGTCTGTGGGGGCGGGGTCCCGAGAACGAGCCATGGTGGTGGTGGCGGCTCGGGAGTGACCCGCTTACAGCCTATGCGCAAAGGCGCACCAGTCACGCACGGCCCAACAGGAGCGCTCAGGCCTTGGAGAAGAGCGCCAAACGCTCGGCCGCGGCGGCGATGCGCTCGTCGGTCGCCGTGAGCGCGAGCCGCACGTGCTGCGAGGCCTCGCCCTCGTAGAAGGTGCCGGGCGCGGCGAGGATGCCGTACTCGGCGAGCAGCGCGATCGTCGTGAGCGCGGGCTCGCCGCGCGTGCACCACAGGTAGAGCCCCGCCTCGGAGGCGTCGATGCGGAATCCCGCGCTCTCGAGCGCGGGGGCTAGCACGGCCCGCCGCGCACGGTAGCGCTCGCGCTGCTCGGCCACGTGCGCGTCATCACCGAGCGCCGCGACCATGGCCGCCTGCACGGGCGCGGGCGGGATGAGCCCGGCGTGCTTGCGCACCTCGAGCACCTGCCGCACGATCGCCTCATCGCCCGCGAGGAAGGCGGCGCGGTAGCCCGCGAGGTTGGACTGCTTGCTGAGCGAGTAGACGCTCAGCAGACCCGTGCGGTCGCCGTCGGTGACGCGGGGGTCGAGGATGCTCGGCACGCGCTCGTCGGCGTCCGCACCCCACCGTTCCGGCTGCCAGCCGAGCTCGGTGTAGCACTCGTCGTTGACGAGCACGGCGCCGAGCTCGCGGGCGCGCGCGACCGCGGCGCGCAGCGCGGGCACCCCGAGCACGGCGCCCGTCGGGTTGCCCGGGCTGTTGAGCCACACCAGGCGGGTGGATGCGGGCCACTCGGCGGGATCGTCGGTCGCGAGGCCGGCCGTGCGGGCGAGCACGGATCCGACGGCGTAGGTCGGGTAGGCCGTGCGCGGGTAGACGACGGTGTCGCCGGGCCCGAGGCCGAGCAGCAGCGGCAGGAGGCCGACGAGCTCTTTGCTGCCGATGGTGGGGAGCACGGCATCCGGAACCAGGCCCGTCACGCCCCGTCGACGGGCGTACCAGTCGACGATCGCGGTGCGCAGGGCGGGGGTGCCCATGGTCTGCGGGTAGGCGTGGGCATCGGTCGCGGCCACGAGGGCGTCGCGCACGACCGCGGGGGTCGCGTCGACGGGCGAACCGACCGAGAGGTCGACGATGCCGTCGACGTGCTCGCGGGCACGCGCCGCGAACGGCGCGAGCGAGTCCCAGGGGAAGTCGGGTAACGCGATTGCCACGGTCGCGGCGCTACGCCTGCGGCGGCAGCGCGGCGACGATCGGGTGGTCGCCGGGCAGCACGCCGACCTTGGCGGCGCCGCCGGGCGAGCCGATCTCGCTGAAGAACTCGACGTTCGCGGTGTAGTAGTCGGCCCACTGCTCGGGCACGTCGTCTTCGTAGTAGATCGCCTCGACGGGGCACACCGGCTCGCACGCACCGCAGTCGACGCACTCGTCGGGGTGGATGTAGAGCATACGGTCGCCCTCGTAGATGCAGTCGACGGGGCACTCGTCGATGCAGGCACGGTCTTTGACGTCGACGCAGGGCAGGGCGATCACGTAGGTCACGGCAGTGGTCGATCCTCTTGTTGAACGAGCGCGGGCTCCTCCATCGTATCCGCAGGCGGGCGGGGAACCTGCTGGATGTGCGGCCAGGCGAGCGCGAGGAAGGCGATCGCCGTGATGCCGAAGAGCCAGGTGTAGCCGACCGTGTTGGCCGGCACGAGCACCGAGCCTCCCGTGGCCGTCGCGAGCAACCCGCTCATGAGACCCACGCCCAGCGCCCCCGCCGCCGCGGGCGTGCGCACGCCGCCCCAGACGCGCAGACCGACGATGTACAGCCCGACCGTGATGAGCGCGATCGCGACGCCCACGGGCGGCAGCGACTGGTGGGCGAAGGTGCCGAGCATCCCGAGCAGCGCGCCGCCGCCGAGGCACAGCGCCGCGACGCCCGTGCGCTCGAGGGCGCTCATGCGGGCGAAGTCGGGGTCGATGGCGAGCACGACGGGGTCTGCCGTCGCGATCAGGCGTCGAGCCGCAGCATCCAGCCGTGCGGGTCGGGGCGCCGCCCGTACTGGATGTCGGTGAGCTCGGCCCGCAGCGACATCGTCAGCTCGCCCGCCTCGGCGTCGGCGCTGCCGATCTCGAAGTCGGCCGCCTTGATCATGGCGATGGGCGTCACGACGGCGGCCGTGCCGCACGCGAAGGCCTCGACGATGTCGCCGGATGCCGCGCCCTCGCGCCACTCGTCGATGCTCACGCGGCGCCGCTCGACCGTGTGCCCGCGGTCGTCGGCGAGCTGCAGGATCGAGTCGCGCGTGATGCCCTCGAGGATCGAGTCGCTCTGCGGCGTGACGAGCGTGCCGTCTTTGTAGACGAGCACGATGTTCATGCCGCCGAGCGCTTCGAGCCACTTCCCCTCGACGGAGTCGAGGAAGAGCACCTGGGCGCAGCCGTGCTCGGCGGCCTCCGCCTGCGCGACGAGCGAGGCGGCGTAGTTGCCGCCCGTCTTCGCCGCGCCCGTGCCGCCCTTGCCGGCGCGCGAGTACTGCGTCGAGAGCCAGATCGAGACGGGTTTGACGCCGCCGTGGAAGTAGGCACCGGCGGGCGAGGCGATGACGTAGAACGCCACCTTGTGGGCGGGGCGCACGCCGAGGAAGGCCTCCTTCGCGAACATGAAGGGGCGCAGGTACAGGCTCGTCTCGGCTGCGCTCGGCACCCAGTCGCCGTCGACCGCGATGAGCTGCCGCAGCGCCTCGATGAAGTACGACTCGGGCAGTTCGGGCAGCGCGAGGCGCTTCGCCGAGCGCTGCAGGCGGCGCGCATTGGCGTCGGGGCGGAACGACCAGATCGAGCCATCGGCGTGGCGGTAGGCCTTCAGGCCTTCGAAGATCTCCTGACCGTAGTGCAGCACCGAGGCGGCCGGGTCGAGCGCGATCGGCCCGTAGGGCTGCACGCGCGGGCGGTGCCAGCCGCCCATCTCGCTCCAGCAGATGTCGACCATGTGGTCGGTGAAGTGCTTGCCGAAACCGGGGTCGGCGAGGATCGCCTCGCGCTCGGCGGCCGGCCGTGCGGCCTCGTTGGGGGTCACGGCCCACGTGAGTTCGCGGGTGGCCATCGGCAGCAGGTTGGTCATGGTGATCCTCGAGGGTCGCCGGCGGCCGAGAGGCCCCGGAAGAGCGTGGATACAGCGTACTCTGCGGGGGCCGGAGCCTCTCCGGCCAATCGAGCGCGGACGGCGTCCGGCAGGTCAGCGCAGCCGGGCGGCAGGGACGCCCGCCGGGTCAACGCAGCCGGGCGACAGGGAGGCCCGCCGGGTCAGCGCAGGCGGGCGACGATGGCGTCTCCGACCTCGCTCGTGCGCCGGGGAGACGCGCCGCGCTCGGCGAGGTCGGCGAGCACCGCGGCGCGGATGCGCGCTGCGGCATCCGGCAGCCCTTGCTGCTCGAGCAGGATGGCGACCGAGAGGATCGCGGCAGTCGGGTCGGCCTTCTGCTGGCCGGCGATGTCGGGGGCCGAGCCGTGCACGGGCTCGACCATGCTCGGGAACGCGCCGTCGGGGTTGAGGTTGCCCGAGGCCGCGAGCCCGATGCCGCCGCCGATCGCCGCGGCGAGATCGGTGAGGATGTCGCCGAACAGGTTGTCGGTGACGATGACGTCGAAGCGCGCGGGGTCGGTCGCGAGGAAGATGGTGGCCGCGTCGACGTGCAGGTAGTCGACGGTGACGGATGCGAACTCGGGCGCGACACGGTCGACCGTGCTCTGCCACAGCGCGCCGGCGTGCACGAGCACGTTGGTCTTGTGCACGAGCGTGAGCTTCTGGCGGCGCGCGGCCGCCTGCGCGAAGGCGAAGCGCACGACGCGCTCGACGCCGTACGCCGTATTGATCGAGACCTCGGTCGCGACCTCGTGCGGCGTTCCCTGCCGGAACCGGCCGCCGTTGCCGACGTAGGGGCCCTCGGTTCCCTCGCGCACGACGACGAAATCGACCGCGCCGGGGTTCGCGAGCGGCGAGGCGATGCCCGGGGCGAGCAGGGTGGGGCGCAGGTTGACGTAGTGGTCGAAGGCGAACCGCAGCTTCAGCAGCAGCCCGCGCTCGATGATGCCGCCCGCGAGGCGGGGGTCGCGCGGGTCACCGCCGACGGCGCCGAACAGGATGGCGTCGTGGCGCGCGAGCGCGGCGAGGGTGTCGTCGGAGAGGATCTCCCCCGTCGCGAGGTAGTGCTCAGCACCGAGCGGATAGACCGTCTCGGTCACCGCGACGTCGTCGCCGACCGCCGCGCGCAGGGCCTTGAGCGCCTCTGCCGTCACCTCGGGGCCGATACCGTCGCCGCCGATGACGGCGAGGTCGAGGGTGCGTGTCACAGAATCCTCCCAGGTTCGCGCCGAGAGCCCCGGGATCCCGGGGCGGTGCGGCGGTTCCAGAGTAGTGCGGACGCGAGAGGCGCTTGTCAAGGGGGTGCGCGGCATCACGGCCGACCCATAGAGTCACCCAACGAATCGAAAGGAGCTCTCCCATGAGCATTGGATTCGGAATCTTCCTCTTCGCCGTCGGCGCCATCCTGGCGTTCGCGGTGAATGTCACCCTCGAGTGGATCGCGCTCTCGACCGTGGGGTACATCCTCATGGTCGCGGGCGTCGTGATGGTCGTCATCGGCGGAGTGCTGATGGCGCGCAAGCGCTCGTCGGTCACGACGCACCGCACGGTCATCGACCCCGCGAGCGGCGAGCAGGTCTCACGCCGCGAGTCGGTCGCCTCCGACCCGGTCGACGACCGCATCTAGTCGCCACCTGAACGCGAAGAGCGCCCGTCGATGACGGGCGCTCTTCTGCGTGCGGCAGTCTCTCCTGCTCGACGATCGTGATGCGAGCTACTGCTCGACGATCGTGATGCGAGCTACTGCTCGACGATCGTGATCTCGCGCATGACGGTCGCGTCGATCGCCGTGCGCACGCGCTCGAGCAGCTCGTCGGGCACGCGCGAGTCGACGGTGAGCACGCTGAGCGCCTGACCGCCGGCCGTGTGCCGGGCGATCTGCATGCCGGCGATGTTGATCGAGGCCTCGCCGAACTCCTTGCCGTAGATCGCCACGATGCCGGGGCGGTCGGTGTAGAGCATGACGATGAAGTGCTGCGCCATCGGAACCTCGACGTCGTAGCCGTTGATCTCGACGATCTTCTGCACCTGCTTGGCGCCGACGAGCGTGCCGGAGACGCTGAGCTGCGTCCCGTCGCTCAGCGAGCCGCGGATGGTCAGGAGGTTGCGGTACTCCTCGCTCGACTCCTCGGTCAGCAGCCGCACGGCCACGCCACGCTGTTCGGCGAGCAGCGGC
>LNFD01000275.1 GCA_001464255.1 Actinomycetales bacterium Ga0077552
CTCGAGGCGGGCACAGCGATGCCGACGCGCTCGAGGTCGTCGTGTGCCTCTTTCTCCATGCGGCGACGAGCGAGAAAACCGAGCTTGCCCAGGATGCCCGGGCTCATGACCTCGCGACCCAAGAACAAGTTCTGCGAGACCGTGAGGTGCGGCGCGAGGCTCGAGTCTTGATAGAGCGTCTCGATGCCGGCTTCGAGCGCCTCACGAGGCGAACCCCAGACGTGCTCGACACCATCCAGCTCGAGGCGACCGGAGGTGGGCTGGTGGGCGCCCGAGAGAACCTTGACCAGGGTCGACTTTCCGGCACCGTTGTCGCCAACGAGCCCGACCACTTCGCCCGCGTGAAGACGCAGGCTTGCCCCCGTGAGCGCCTTAACCGAGCCGTAGCTCTTCGAGACGTCGTGCGCTTCGTAGATCACCGTGTTCGTCATCAGCTTCGCCCATCACTCTTTCGCAGAACTTGAGCCGCCACCGCCGCAGCGATCAGCACGGCCACGACAACCTTCTTCCAGTCGGGCTCGACACCAATCATGATGAGTCCCGACTGCACGGTGAACAAGATGAGCGCCCCGATGACGACGCCCGACAGGCGGCCGATGCCGCCCATGAGCGACACGCCACCGATGACGACAGCCGCAATGGCGTCGAGCTCTCGGCCCGTTCCTGACGAGGGCGAGCCAGCGCCCAGTCGAATGTAGACATAGATGCCAGCGAGGCCAGCGAGGGCTCCCGACACGGCATAGACCCACGTGAGGTGGCGCGCCACATTGATGCCCGCGGCGCGTGCAGCGAATGCGTTGGAGCCGATCGCGTAGGTGTAGAGACCAACGCGCGCCTTGTGCAGATACAAGCCGAGCACCGTGACAACGACGATCACGACCACGAGTGCCGGCGACAACGGGTTCCACTGCGGTGAGAACGACGAGATAAGCGCGAAGTCGTTGGCGCTACCGATGGGCGCGCCTTGCGAGATAACGACCGAGAGACCGAGAGCGGCTCCCATTGTCGAGAGAGTCGCAATGAAGGGAACGATCTTCAAGACGTTGATCAAGAAGGCGTTGATGAGGCCCACGAGCAACCCCACGCCGATCGACACGGCGGCACCGACGAGCAGGCCGCCCCAGGCGTCTTGGCCCTTGACCGTCTGGTCAAGGCCAAGCACACTCGCCATCGTCCACGCGGCGACGACCCCGCTGAGGCCGATGACGGCACCCACCGAGAGGTCAATGCCACCGCTAATGATGACGAAAGCCTGACCGACAGCAATCAAGACGATCGAGCCCCAGTCCGTAAGGATGTTGCTCGCCGTTGCAACCGAGAAGAACTTCGGTTCGAGGATCGTGAAGACGATGATGAGAATCACGAGCACTCCGAGAAGGAGGCTGCTCTGCGATGTCAGGGCATCGAACGCCCGCATCTTGCGCGCTGAAGCGGCAGGAGTCGGGGTCACGCTGATCGCTTGACTGCTGTCGGTCATGGTGTGTGACTTTCGCTAGCTACGTCTGCGCCTAGTTGGCGACGTAGGTGTACTTGGCCAGGTCGGCCGCGGAGGTGTTGGCGTCGAGCGTAACGTTCGGGATGACGACCTCAGCCGGGGTCGAGGTCGAGCCGTTGCGGATGAACTCAACGATGGTGCGGATGGCGAGACGCGCCTCTTCAGCCGGGTCTTGCGCGATGAGAGCGGTGAAGATGCCCGACTCGATCTTGGCCACGTTGTCGGGGTACGCGTCGTAGCCGACGAGTCCGACGGTGCCAACCAGGCCCTTGGCTTCGAGGGCTGCAGCAGCACCCGACGCGTTCGTGCCGTCGATGGCGAAGATGCCGTCGAGGCCCGGGTACTTGGTGAGCCAGTTGTTCACGTTCGTGGCGGCCTTCTCGGGGTTTGACTCCGAGTAGGCAACGTCAACGATCGCGATGCCGGGGTACTCGGCCTCGATCTGCGCCGTGAAGCCGTCGAGACGACCCACGTTGGTGGTGGCGGTGGGGCTCGTCAGACCAACGACGACCTCGTAGCTGCCACCCTCTTCGTAGCCGATCTTGGCGGCGAGAGCGTCGGCGGCCTTGGCGCCACCATCGGTGTTGTCGCCCGTGATGAACGTCAGCACGTTGCTGAGGTCGTCCACGCGCGTGTCAACGTTGGCAACCACGATGCCCGCGGCAATAGCCTTGTCGACCGAGGCCTGCAGGGCTACCGGGTCGGTCGGGATGAGAACGAGAGCGTCGGGCTGCTGCGCGAGCACGGCGTCGACGATCGGAATCTGGGTCTCGGCCGAGTAGTTGGCGGGGTCACCCTGCCAGATCAGCTCGACGCCCTGGGCTGCGGCTTCTTCTTCAGCGCCAACCTTCATGGCCTGGAAGAACGGGTCGGACTCGGCGCCCATGACGAACGCGATCGAGATCTCCTCGACGGCAGGCTCACCGCCGGTTTCTGTGGTGGTGCAACCGGTGATGGCGATCGAGGCGGCAGCAAGGGCGCCGACAACCGCGACTGTGCGGAACGGGGTCTTCATGCGATTCTCCAGTGGTTGAGTCGCGACTCCGTGCCGAACGCTGTGCGGACGTCGTTGTCGCGAAAGGGTGTTAGATGCGAGAACGTTCTCGCACTTGAGAGGCAATGATTACACTCAGAAGCGTCGAACGCAAATCTCTTCGCGCGACACGCCCAACGACCCAAGGAGTCGTGCCTCCGTGCAGAAGCCGAGCGCTCCCACCATTGCCGATGTTGCCGCGGCCGCCGGTGTGTCGTTGGCAACGGCATCCCGAGCCCTCGCCGGCTACGGCCGCGTTGCCGCGGCGACGATCGATCGCGTGCGCGACGCCGCCGACGGGCTGGGCTATCGACCCAATGAACTGGCGCGCTCGATGCGCATCGGGTCGACCACCACGATCGGCCTCGTCGTCATCGCTGACTTCACCAACGCCTTCTTCGACCGAGTGACGAAGTCGATCGTCGACACCGCTCGCGCCAACGGCTACCAGGTGATCATCTCGAACACCGACGAAGAGATTTCGGTCGAGTTCGCCGCCGTGCAGACGATGCTCGATAAGCAAGTCGACGGCATTCTCGTGGTGCCATCGCTGCACGAGAATTCAGACCACTTGCTCGCTGATCAGGTGAACGGCAAGCCCGTTGTCTTGCTCGACCGCTACACGAACGACTCGCGACTGAGCTCGGTTACGACCGATGACCGCCTAGGCACGCGCCGAGCTGTCGACGAATCGATCGCGCTCGGGCACCGGCGTTTGGGGTTCTTGATCTCGACGGTCGGCGTCGATGGCTTCACCGATCGGCAGCCTGAGGCCATGATTTCGACCGTGCGCGAACGCGTCGAAGGCTTTCGTGCGGGGGCCATCGTTGCCGGCGATCGCGTGCTCTCTGAGCAGTGGCGGTTCGCGCAAGACTCCGCCGAGGCTGCCGAAGGGGCGATTGCCTCGATGCTCGACGAACCCCACCCTCCGACGGTCGTGTTCTGCTCGAACAACGACATGCTCATCGCATCACTGCGCGTGATCGCCCAGCGCGGGCTGCGCGTGGGCCACGACATCTCCATTGTCACGGTCGACGACAGCCCCTGGGCCTCGGCGTTCTCTCCCGGCATCGCCGTCGTGGCGCGCCCGGTCGAGGAGGTCGGAGAATCTGCCGTGCGCCTGTTGCTCGAGCGCATTGCCGACCCCGGCCACGACCCCGTGACGATCACATTGCCGACCGAATTCATCGCGCGGGGATCACTCGCCCCGCCGCCCGGTCACTAGAGCCTCGCGCACCATACAGAGATCCGCTACCGGGCGGCCACCACAGCGCCCGGCAGCGGAAGTAGGTGAGTACTAGCCCTTCGGAATGAAGGTGTACTTGGTCGTGAGGTATTCGTCAATGCCCTCGAACGAGCCCTCGCGGCCGATGCCCGACTGCTTCACACCGCCGAAGGGCGCCGCGGCGTTCGAGATGACGCCCGCGTTGAGGCCCATCATGCCCGTCTCGAGGCGGTCGATCATGCGCATGCCGCGCGCGAGGTCTTGCGTGTAGACGTAGGAGATGAGCCCGTACTCGGTCGCGTTGGCGAGCGCGACGGCCTCGTCCTCGGTGTCGAAGGGCACGATCGCGAGCACCGGCCCGAAGATCTCCTCCGTCAGCAGGCGCGTGCCCGCGACGACGCCCGTGAGCACGGTGGCCGGGTAGAACGAGCCGTCGCGGTCGGGGATCTGCCCGCCGGTCGTGACGGTCGCGCCGCGCGCGACGGCGTCCTCGACGAGCTCGTGCGAGCCCGCGACGGCGTTGTCGTCGACGAGGGGGCCGATCTGCACGCCCTCCTCGGTGCCGCGGCCCATCTTCATGGCGGCGACGCGCTCGGTGACGCGGCGGCTGAACTCCTCGGCCACGTCGCGCTGCACGAGGATGCGGTTGGCCGCCGTGCACGCCTGACCGATGTTGCGGAACTTGGCGAGCATGACGCCGTCGATGGCCTTGTCGAGGTCGGCGTCGGCGAAGACGACGAACGGGGCGTTGCCGCCGAGCTCCATCGAGGTGCGCAGGATGCCGTCGGCGGCCTGCTTCATGAGCACGCGGCCGACCTCGGTCGAGCCCGTGAAGCTGAGCTTGCGCAGACGCGGGTCGGCGATGACCTCGGCCGAGAGCGCGCCCGACTTGGCCGTCGTGACGACGTTGACGACGCCCTTCGGCAGACCGGCGTCTTCGAGCGTCTTGACGAAGTACATCGTCGTGAGCGGCGTGAGCGCGGCGGGCTTGATGATCGAGGTGCAGCCGGCGGCGATCGCGGGCGCGATCTTGCGGGTCGCCATGGCGAGCGGGAAGTTCCAGGGCGTGATGAGGAACGACGGCCCGACGGGCGCGTGCGAGACCACGATGTGACCCGTGCCCTCGGGGTTCTCGCCGAAGCGGCCGTTGATGCGCACGGCCTCCTCGCTGAACCAGCGCAGGAACTCGGCGCCGTAGGTGACCTCGCCGCGCGACTCGGCGAGCGGCTTGCCCATCTCGAGCGTCATGAGCAGGGCGAACTCGTCGGCCCGCTCGATGACGAGCTCGAAGGCCTTGCGCAGCAGCTCGCCGCGCACGCGGGACGCGGTCGCGGCCCAGCTCGCCTGGGCGGCGGCCGCGGCATCCATCGCCCGCTTGCCGTCGGCGACCGAGGCGCTCGCGATCTCGGCGAGCACGGTGCCGTTCGAGGGGTCGGTGACGGTCATGGTCGCGCCGCCCTCGGCGTCGATCCACTGCCCATCGATGTAGAGGCCGCGCGGGACCTTCGCGAGCAGTTCGGCTTCGGTGATCATGGGGTTCCCTTTTCGCTGGTGTTCGGATGCGGTGGTGGCGGATCCGCGGATGATGGGGTCGTGCTGGTGGTCTAGTTGGCCTCGAGGGCTTCGCCGATGACGCGGATGCCCTCCCGAAGCAGGTCGTCGCCGATCGAGAGCGGCGGCAGCAGGCGGATGACGTTGCCGTCGGTGCCGCAGGTCAGCACGATGACGCCCTGGGCGTGGCAGTACTTGGCGACGGCGCCGGTGAGCGCGGCATCGGGCTTGCCGTCGGCGTCGGTGAGCTCGATGGCCATCATGGCGCCGCGGCCGCGGATGTCGCCGATGCGGCCGTCGCGCGCCTGCAGCGTGGTGAGCTCGTCGAGGATGACCGCCTCGAGCTCGCGGGCGCGCGCGAGCAGGTCGCCCTCCTCGTACGCGGCCAGCGCGCCGAGCGCGGCGGCGGTGGCGATCGGGTTGCCGCCGTAGGTGCCGCCGAGGCCGCCGACGTGCGGGGCATCCATGATCTCCTGGCGGCCGACGACGGCGGCGAGCGGGAGCCCGCCGGCGATGCCCTTGGCGAGGGTCATCAGGTCGGGCACGACGCCCTCGTGCTCGCTCGCGAACATCTGGCCGGTGCGGGCGAAGCCCGTCTGCACCTCGTCGGCGATGAACACGACGTTGTTGGCGTTGGCCCACGCCTGCAGGGCGGGCAGGAAGCCCGCAGCGGGAACGACGAAGCCGCCCTCGCCCTGGATGGGCTCGATGATGATCGCCGCGAGGCGGTCGGCGCCGATCTGCTTCTCGAGGGTGTGGATCGCCCGGGCCGCGGCCTCCTCGCCGGTCAGGCCGTCGCGGTAGGGGTACGACATCGGCGCGCGATAGACGTCGGGCGCGAACGGCCCGAAGCCCGCCTTGTAGGGCATGGCCTTGGCGGTGAGCGCCATGGTGAGGTTGGTGCGGCCGTGGTAGCCGTGGTCGAACGCGACGACGGCCGACTTGCCGGTGTAGTAGCGGGCGATCTTGATGGCGTTCTCGACCGCCTCGGCGCCCGAGTTGAACAGGGCGGTGCGCTTGGCGTGGTCGCCGGGGGTGATCGCGTTGAGCTTCTCGGCGAGCTCGACGTAGCCGTCGTAGGGCGTCACCATGAAGCAGGTGTGGGTGAAGCGCTGCACCTGGTCCATGACGGCCTGAGCCACGTGCGGGTCGGCGTTGCCGACGTTCGTGACGGCGATTCCCGAACCGAGGTCGATGAGCGAGTTGCCGTCGACGTCGACAATGACGCCGCCGCCGGCCGCGGCCGCGTAGACGGGCATCATGGTGCCAACGCTGGAGGAGACGGCGGCCTGCTTGCGGGCGATGAGGGCTTCGCTCTTCGGCCCCGGGATGCTCGTCACGAGCTCGCGGCGCTGCGGCAGGCTGGGGCCGCCGGTGAGGGTGGGGGCGTCGATCGTCATGCTCATGCGGCAAGAGTAGGGCTGCGCGGGCCCGTGAGTGATGTACGAGCTGTATATGAGCCGCCGACGCACTCGACACGACGTACACCAGACGGATAGGGTCACGGGGAGACTCCCGAATCGAAGGACCCACCATGCCCGTGCTGCTCGACGCCGTGCTCGCCCGCCGCGAGCTGCAACTGCGGCTCGTCTGGGCCGACGAGACGGCCCGCGCTCGCGCCTGGGGCTGGGTGCACTCGAGCGACCTCGCCGATCCGACCCCCTTCCTCTCCCCCGGCGACGCCCTGCTCACCACGGGTACGCAGTGGGTGAGCGACGACGACATCGCGCCGTGGGTGGCCCGCCTCGCGGCCGCGGGGGTGCCCGCGATCGGCTTCGGCACCGAGGTCATCCGCGACGGCACGCCGGATGCCCTCACCGAGGCCTGCGCCGCCCACGGCGTCGCCCTGCTCGAAGTGCCCTACCGCACGCCCTTCATCGCCGTGGCCCGCGCGGTCGCCGACCTCGATGCCGAGGAGCGCTACGCGCGGGTGCGCTGGACCCTCGAGACGCAGCGCGCGATCGCCGTCGCCGCCCTGCGCCCGACCGGGCTCGCGGCCGTCGTCGCGGAGCTCGCCCGCCGCATCGGCGCCGAGGCCGGCATCATCGGCGCGAGCGGCGAGGTGCTCGGAGCGACGCCTCCGACAGCGGTGCTCGCCGAGGCGCTCGGCATGCTGCGCGCCGGTCGCCGCGCCGCGCGCACCGTCGACGACTGGAGCCTGCAGACGGTCGGTGCGGCCACCGCGCTCACGGGCGTGCTCGCGATCGGCCCCGGTTCGCTGCACGACGACGCAGAGCGGGCCGTCGTCACCAGCGTCGTGGCCCTCGCGGGCCTCGCCGGGGTCGCCGATACGGATGCGCTCGTCGCCGAGGCGGCCGAGACCGCCGGGCGCCTCGCGGCCCTGCGCTCGGCCGTGCAGGCGGCGCTCGTCGCCAGCGAGCCGTCCGCCGCGCTCGCGCCGGCGCCCCGCGACCCCGACGATCCGGCCGCGCTCGTGCAGCCGCTGCTCGAGCACGACGCCCTCACCGGCGACGACCTCATCGGCACGCTCGGCACCTGGCTGCGGTGCGATGCAGTGGCCGAGGCGGCGGCGCTGCGGCTGGGCATCCACCGGCACACGGTTCGCGCGCGCCTGCGGCGCGCGGCAGAGCTGCTCGACCGCGACCTCGATGCGTTCCCCGCGCGGGCCGAGGTCTGGGCGGCACTGCAGGCCATCGGGCGGGCGTAACGCCGCGGTTCTAGACTGGCGGCACTCGCGGGAGTGGTGAAATCGGCAGACACGCAGGATTTAGGTTCCTGTGCCTTCGGGCGTGAGGGTTCAAGTCCCTCCTTCCGCACTGAGGTCTATCGGCACTGAGGTCGATCGGCACGGCGGTCTAGAGCACGAGCAGCAGCGCGAGCACGCCGCCGAGCACGATGACGACGAGCGCGGTCGGCACGGTGCTGCGCAACACACGACCCTCCTGCCCCGTGAGGCTCACGGTCGCGACCGCGGCCACGATGTTGTGCGGCGCGATGATGTTGCCGACCGCGGCGCCGAAGGTCTGGGCGCCGAGCAGCGGGAGCTCGGGCAGCGACAGAGCGCGCGCCGTCGAGGCCTGCAGATCGGTGAACAACAGGTTTGAGGCCGTGGCCGAGCCGGTGATGAACGTGCCGAAGGCTCCCACGAGTACGGTGAGCAGCGGCCAGGCGAGCCCGATCGACGCCGCAGCGAGCGCGAGCTCTGCCGTCATGCCTGATGACGACATCGTGCGCGCGATCGTGATCATCGCGATGAGCGCGACGATCACGGGGCCGAGCTGCAGGGTCGCCGTCACGAAGGCCACGCGCACGCGGCGCCACGACGCGCGCTGGATGATCGCGCCGACGACGAACGCGACGGTGAGCAGCATCGTCGGGTGGTAGAGGGGCTGCACCGAGCCCGAGAAGCCCGCGGGCAGCTCCCAGGCCAGCACGATGCCCTGCAGCAGTTCGCGCAGCGGGGGGATGAGCCGCGTGATCAGCACGACGAGCACGAGCACGAGGTACGGGGCCGCGGCACGCAGAACGGAGAGGTCGGCGGTCACGACGTCGCGAGCATCCGGGTGCGGGTGCGTCACCGTGACCTCATCAGGCACAGCGGGAAGCCCGCGCGAGTGCACGTGCCGTCGGTGCCGTGCGAGCACGAAGGAGAACAGCAGCACGCCGACGAGGGCTCCGCCGAGGGTCGGAAGCTCCGGACCGATGAACCACGCGATGAGGCCGAACGGCACGAAGAAGCAGACCGCCGCCAGCAACCCCCAGCGCCACAGCCCGCGGAAGTGCCCGTAGGCCGTGCCGATAATGACGATCATGACGGCGATGAGCACCACTCCGAGGGCGAGCGGGAACACCACGGTCGCCTGCGCGAGCTCGGCCGGCGTGACATCGACGAGGGTGCTCTGCGCGAGCACGGGCGTGCCGATCGCACCGAACGAGACTCCCGCTGCGTGCCCGATGAGTGCCGCTGACACTGCGGCGAGCGCCGGCATGCCCGCCGCCACCAGGAACGGCGCCGCGAGCGCCACGGGCGTGCCGAACCCGGCGGCCCCCTCGAGGAAGAGGGCGAAGAACCACGCGACGAGAATCGCACCGAGTCGTGGATCGGGGTGCAGCAGGGCGAGCGCCTGGCGCAGGCGGGCGGCGGCGCCCGTGCTGCGCTGCAGATAGTGGATGCCCAGAGCCGGGCCGATGATGCCCACGACGGTCAGCGCAATGAAGCCGGCTTCGGCGAGCACGCCCGCGATGCCCTCCGCGACGCTGAACGAGCCGTCGCCCCCGAAACCGAAGGCGATGACCGCGAGACCGATGGTGAACACCGCGGTCACCAGGCCCGCGCGCGCCGCAGACCAGCCCGCGACCGTCATGAGCACGAGCACGAGAATCACGGGGGTCAGTGCGAGCAGGCTGAGCATCGCTCTCAGCGTAGGCGAGGCCCGTGCAGGGCGTTGGGCAGGTAGCCTGAGACACCACCTTTTCTCACGACACACTGGAGCCGCGCATGATGCCGATGGACCTCGGCCTCTTCGATGTTGAGGCGTGGATCACGGCCGCGGGCGCGTGGGGCCTCGTGCTCGTGTGCGCCATCGTCTTCGTCGAGACCGGCCTGCTCATCGGCTTCTTGCTGCCCGGCGACACCCTGCTGCTCATCACGGGCATCTTGACCTTCACAGGCGTGATTCCGCAGCCGATCTGGCTCGTCGTGCTGTGCATCTTCATCGCCGCCGTGCTCGGCGATCAGCTGGGCTACTACATCGGCTATAAGGCCGGGCCACCGATCTTCGAACGCAAGTCGGCCGGGTTCTTCAGCAAGAAGAGCGTCGCCCGCACCGAGTACTTCTTCGCCCGCTACGGCGGCTGGGCCGTCACGATCGCCCGCTTCATCGGCGTCGTGCGCACGATCGCCCCGGTCGCCGCGGGTGTCGGCAAGATGCCCTACAAGAAGTTCCTGTTCTTCAACATTCTCGGCGCGTTCCTCTGGGGCGTCGGACTGCCGCTCATCGGGTGGGGCGCCGCCCACATCCCCGGCGTCGCCGAGGTCGTCACCGAGTACATCGAGATCGTGTTCCTCGTCGTCATCGGCATGGCCGTGGCGGGCATCGCGTGGCACCTCGGTCGCGAGCAGTGGGAGAAGCGCCAGGAGGCCAGGGCCGCGGCGGCCGGCGAGCCCGTGCCCGAGGTCGAGATCTGGGTCGACGAGTCGGCGCACGACGGGCGCCATGAGGCCGAGCACCCGAAGGCCGGCTACGGCGTGGGCCCGCACGACGGCAAGCACGAGAAGCAGCCGCCGAGCTGAGGCCGTGCGGCCGCGGGCGGTCAGCCGCCGATCGCGAGCAGCACGAGCAGCGTCACGTTGAGCGCGATGAGCAGCCCGGCGCACACGATCGCGAGCGCGGTGGTGAGCATCCGGTTGACCGATTCGCCCATGAGGGCCCGGTCGGCCGTCAGCCGCACGAGCGGGATGAGCGCGAACGGGATGCCGAAGCTCAGCACGACCTGGCTGAGCACGAGGGCGAGCGTGGGGTCGACGCCGAACGCCAGCAGCGCGAGCGCCGGGATGATCGTGATGACGCGCCGCACGAGAAGCGGGATGCGCACGCGCAGCAGCCCCTTCATGATCTCCGCGCCGGCATAGGCCCCGACCGAGGTCGAGGCGAGCCCGCTCGCGAGCAGCGCGATCGCGAACAGCAGGGCGACGGCCGGACCGAGCGCGGCCCCGAGCGCCGCGTGCGCCCCCTCGAGCGTGTCGGTGCCCTCGACGCCCTGCAGGTTGGCCGCGGCGACGAGAAGCATGACGACGTTGACCGAGCCGGCGATCGCGAGCGCGATCGTGACATCGATGCGCGTCGCCCGCAGCACCGTGGTGCGTCCGGCGCCCGCGGCGACCTGGCCGAAGCGGTCGCGCGTGAGGGCCGAGTGGGCGTAGATCGCGTGCGGCATGACGGTGGCACCCAGGATGCTCGCCGCGAGCAGCACGCTCTCGGTGCCGTCGAACCGCGGAAGCAGGCCGGCCGCGGCGGCCGCGGGGTCGGGCGGGCCGATCACGAGCCCCGCGCAGAAGCCGATGACGATGATGAGGATGAGCCCCGTGATGACGCGCTCGAAGATGCGCACGCCACCTCGCTGGCTCTGCACGACGAGCAGCAGCATCGACACGACGCCGGTGATCACGCCGCCGACCAGGAGGGGCAGATCGAAGAGCAGGGAGAGGGCCACAGCGCCGCCGATGACCTCGGCCACGTCGGTGGCCATGGCGACGAGCTCGGCCTGGCTCCAGTAGGCGAGCCGCGCCGGGCGGCGGCGGAACCGCTGCCCGAGCGCCTCGGGCAGGCTCAACCCCGTGACGATGCCGAGCTTGGCCGAGAGGTACTGGATGAGCCAGGCCATGATGTTGCCCGTCACGACGACCCACACGAGCAGGTAGCCGAACAGCGCCCCGGCCGTCATGTTCGCGGCGACGTTGCCCGGGTCGAGGTAGGCGACGCCCGCGACCATCGCCGGGCCCAGCATCGGGGCGATGACGAGGCCGCCGCGGGCGGCGATCACGCGGGGGTCGCGGGTGGGGGGCACATCGGTCGGCGGAGGCGCATCCGGATTTTTCGGCACACCGAAATATTAGACCTCGGGGCGCGCCTCGAGCCACACCGAGCCGGCGACCGCGGGCGAGACGACGACCTCGGTGCCGGCACGCCGCAGGATCGCGACACCCGCGCCGCCCTCGGGCGACTCCCCCACCCACACGGGCTCGTCGAGCTCGACGCCGAGCTGGTCGAGCACGCGCAGGACGTCGGGATCGCGATCGCTGATGCGCACGACGCGCCCCGCGAAGCCGAAGGGCGCCTGGTCGAGGCGCACGGCATCCGGTCGACGCAGGGAGCCGTCGGCCGCGGGGATGATGTCGCCGTGCGGGTCGCGGTTCGGGCGCCCCAGCTGGGTGTCGATCGCGTCGAGCAGGCGGTCGCTCAGGGCGTGCTCGAGCACCTCGGCCTCGTCGTGCACCTCGTCCCAGCGGTAGCCGTGCACGCGCACGAGCCAGGTCTCGATGAGCCGATGCCGGCGCAGCATCGCGAGAGCGCGCTGCTCGCCCGCGGGCGTGAGGGTGATCGGACCGTAGGGCCGGTGATCGACGAAGCCCGCGGCGTGCAGCTTCTTGACCATCTCGGTGACGCTCGAGGGGGCGAGCCCTAGCCGGGTCGCGAGCTGGTTGGGCGTGATGGGGTCAGGCTGCCACTCGGTGTGAGAGTAGATCGTCTTCAGATAGTCGTCGGCGGCATCGACCGTGGTGCGAGGCACCGTGCGGGCGATCGGCGGGGTCGACATGTGCTCAGCCTACGAGTGCGGGGCTACGCGGCACCGTAACGATCGGCGAGCACGCGCGCGAGGGCCGCGAAGGCGCGCCCCCGGTGGCTGATGGCGTTCTTCTCGTCGGCGCTGATCTCGGCGCTCGTGACGCTCAGGCCCTCGGGGATGAAGATGGGGTCGTAGCCGAAGCCGCCGACTCCCGCGGGTTCGAGGGCGATCGTGCCGGGCCACACCCCCAGCTCGACGTGCTCGAACGCAACGCCCTCGCGCGGGTCGACGAGGGCCGCGGCGCACGTGAACTGCGCGGCACGGTTCGGCTCGTCGCCGAGGTTCGTGAGCACGAGCCGCAGGTTGGCCGTGTCGTCGCGCTCACCCGAGTAGTGGGCGCTATCGACGCCGGGGGCGCCGGCGAGGGCATCCACGCTCACGCCCGAATCGTCGGCGATCGCCGGCATGCCCGTGTGCGCCGCGGCGGCGCGCGCCTTGATGAGCGCGTTGCCGGCGAAGCTGTCGGCGTCTTCGACCGGG
This sequence comes from Actinomycetales bacterium Ga0077552, assembly GCA_001464255.1. Lineage (GTDB taxonomy): Bacteria > Actinomycetota > Actinomycetes > Actinomycetales > Microbacteriaceae > Microcella. The sequence goes on from LNFD01000275.1 coordinate 13,093, forward strand.
GCAGGCCCGTCGTAGGGAAGCAACTCGAGTTCGGGCAGGGCCACCCCCAGGATGCGCTGCAGCTCGGCGACCTTGTGCGCGTTGTGCGTCGCGACGACGACCTTCATGGCCTACGCCCCGAGCGCGGTGCGCTGCATGCCCGCGAGGTCGAGGCAGCCGGCGAGAGCGAGGTCGAGCAGGGCGTCGAGCTCGGCGCGGTCGAAGGGCGCACCCTCGGCCGTGCCCTGCACCTCGACGAAGTGGCCCGAGCCCGTGACGACGACGTTCATGTCGGTCTCGGCCCGCACGTCCTCCACGTAGGCGAGGTCGAGCAGCGGGGTGCCGTCGATGATGCCGACGCTCACGGCGCTCACCGAATCCTTCAGGGCGACGGCCTTCTTGGCGATGAAGCCCCGCTCGCGGCCCCACTCGATCGCGTCGGCGAGGGCGACGTAGGCGCCCGTGATCGCGGCCGTGCGCGTGCCGCCGTCGGCCTGCAGCACGTCGCAGTCGATGACGATCGTGTTCTCGCCGAGCGCCTTCATGTCGACGACGGCGCGCAGGCTGCGGCCGATGAGGCGCGAGATCTCGTGGGTGCGACCGCCGACCTTGCCCTTGACGGCCTCGCGGTCCATGCGGTCGTTGGTCGAGCGCGGGAGCATGCCGTACTCGGCCGTGACCCAGCCCTTGCCCTTGCCGGTGAGCCAGCGCGGCACGCCGTTCGTGAAGCTCGCGGTGCACAGCACCTTCGTGCCGCCGAAGCTGATGAGCGCGCTGCCCTCGGCCTGGGCGCTCCAGCCCCGCTCGATCGTGATGGGGCGCAGCTGGGATGCTGTGCGGCCGTCGGCGCGCAGGCCCCCGGATTCGGCGATCGTGGTCATGATGTACCTCTCGGGATGGGGATCGTGCCGGTCGGAAAAGCCTCGACGTGCCCGATCTCGGGGCCGAGGAAGCGCGAGGCGAGCACCCGGAAGCGCTCGGTGTCGGGCCCGGTGGCCTCGAAGACGTGCTGCGGGGCATCCGTCGCCACGGTCTCGAGGCCGTGCGCGACGAGCTGGCGGTAGACGTCGTAGGCGGTCTCCTCCGCGCTCGAGACGAGCGAGACCTCGGGGCCCATGACGTACTGGATGGCCCCGGCGAGCAGCGGGTAGTGCGTGCAGCCGAGCACGAGCGTGTCGATGTCGGCGGCCTTCAGCGGCGCGAGGTACTGCTCCGCGACGGCGAAGAGCTCCGGGCCGCTCGTGATGCCGGCCTCGACGAACTCGACGAAGCGCGGGGCGGCCGCGCTCGTGAGGGCGATCTCGGGGTCGGCGACGAACGCGTCGGCGTAGGCCCCCGAGCGGATCGTGCCGGCGGTGCCGATGACGCCGATGCGCTTCGTGCGCGTGCGGCGCACGGCCTGGCGCACGGCGGGCTGGATGACCTCGACCACGGGGATGCCGTGGCCCTGCTCGAACCGCTCACGGGCATCCCGGAACATCGCGGCGCTCGCGGTGTTGCAGGCGATGACGAGCAGCTTGACGCCCTGGTCGACGAGCTCGTCCATGATGCGCAGGGCGTGCTCGCGCACCTCGGCGATCGGCAGCGGACCGTAGGGGCCGTTCGCGGTGTCGCCCACATAGATGAGGCGCTCGCGCGGCAGCTGATCGATGATCGCGCGGGCCACGGTGAGACCGCCGACGCCGGAGTCGAAGACTCCGATCGGCGCAGTGCTCACGGTGGCCAGTCTAGAGCGGGCCTCGAGCACGCTCCTGCTGCACGACCTGCTCTCGGTCGGCGAGGCGGCGCAGCCCCGCGAGCGGTTGCGCCATGCGGTGATTGCCCCGGATGCTCGGCTCGACCCGATCGAGGAACGCCCAGTACCCCGCGGTGAACGGGCAGGCGTCCGGGCCCAGACGCTTCTTGGGGTCGAAGCGGCACGAACCGCAGAAGTCGGACATGCGCTGGATGTAGGCACCGCCCGCGGCGTAGGGCTTCGTCGCCACGACTCCCCCGTCGGCCCACTGGCTCATGCTGACGACGTTGGCCGGCATGACCCACGGCGTGCCGTCGACGAACGCGCCCTGAAACCACTCCGTGAGCTCGGCCGGGTCGTAGCCGCGCTGCAGGGCTGCGTTACCGAGCACCATGAGGCGCGGGATGTGATGCGCATAGCCCGAGCCGCCGACCGCGTCGAGGGTGTGCGAGAGGCAGCGGGCATCCGTCGCCGACCCGTCGAGCTGCCACCAGTGGGTGGGCAGCGGAACGTGCGCGTCGAGCGCGTTGCTGCGGCGCGTGTAGTCGGGCCCGAGGTGCCAGTAGAGGTGCCACACCCAGTCGCGCCAGCCGATGAGCTGCCGCACGAGGCCCTCGACGCTGTTCAGCGGGGCCCGGCCGGCCGCGTACTCGTCCACGACGCGCTCGACGACCTCGAGCGGGTGCAGCAGGCCGAGGTTCATTGGCACGCTCAGTCGCGCGTGCGCCATGGTGTCGTCGCCGAGCATCATGGCGTCTTCGTAGGGCCCGAAGTCGCCCAGCCGCGTCTCGACGAAGTCGTCGAGCGCGGCGAGGGCCTCGGCGCGCGTCGCCGCGAACCGGCGCGGGCCGTCGCGGCCGAGGAAGCGCACGCCCTCGGCCTCGAGCCGGTCGAGCTCGGCGCGCACCTCGGCGTCGATGTCGTCCTCGACCGGCTGCCACGGCGCGGGCAGCCCGAGGGTCGCGGCACCCTTGGGCGGGGGCTGGCGGTTGTCGGCGTCGAAGCTGAACTGGCCGCCGACCGGCTGGCCGCCCTCCATGAGTATGCCCGTGCGCTCGCGCACCTCGCGGTAGAACCGATCCATCACGAGCTGGCTGGGCTTCCGGCCGCTCGCCCAGTTCGCGAAGTCGGTCTCGCTCGTGACGAACCCCCGCGACGGCAGGATGCTCGCCCCGAGCTCGCGCACCAGGCGCCGCGCGGCCCACGAGGGCGGGTCGATCGCCTCGAGGGCGGCGCCCGTGAGCCCGGCATCCTGCAGCGCTGCACGGTAGCTGCTCGCCGGCACGAACGTGCCCCGCTCGTCGAGCTCGCGTGCGCGGTGCCGCAGCGCCGTGAGGTAGAGGTGCGCCTTCTGCCGGTGGGTGGGGCGGCGGCGGAACACGGCCGTGTTCTCGACGAGCACGATCGGCCCGCCGTCGTCGAACGCAGGACCGAGCTGCTCGGCGGTGATCCAGCGGGTCGGGGTCATGCCCGCAGGCTAGCCCGACGAAGCCGCGAAGAGACCGAGGGTCTCAGCGGCCGTCGCGCTTCGCCTGGCGCTTGGCGCCCTGCGAGCGGGTGGAGGCGTCGCGCTTGGCGCCGCCCGTCGTGCCCTGGTGGCTGCGGGCGCGCCCGGAGCCGCCGACGCCGCCCTCGTGCGAGGTCACCGAGTCGGGCCCCGTGCCGCGGCCGGCCTGGGCTCGGGCGAGGCGCTCGCGCTTGAGCTCTTCGGCCGTCTCATGGGCGACGGTCGCGAGCCGCTCGCTCACGATCGCCAGGGCCTCCTCGAAGGCCTCGGCGCGCAGCTTGCTCTTGGCCGTCTTGAACTCGGCCTTGCCGCGCGAGCCCGTGGCCGTGACCTTGCGCGCCGCACCGCGACGGTGGTTCGTGACGTGCTTCGTGCGGGCGCGGCGCACGCGGCGGTGCAGCTCGAGCAGCTCGTCTTCATCGAGCGCGTTCATGCGCTTCGGCTCGAGTTCGCGCATGAGGTCGAGCTCGCTGCCCTTGAGCACCCACAGGTAGTCGTCCATGAACGGAGCATTCCACGGTTTCGGTCGATACGCGAGGGTCATTCTGCGCGGCCCCGCGCCTAGGCTGAGCGCGTGACGACCGCGCTGCGCACCGACCGCTACGAGCTCACGATGGTCGAGGCCGCCCTGCGCTCGGGGCGTGCGGGCCGCGACTGCGTCTTCGAGGTGTTCGGTCGCCGGTTGCCGGGCGAGCGCCGCTACGGCGTGCTCGCCGGCACGGGACGTGTGCTCGACGCGATCACGGCCTTCCGGTTCGGGCGACCTGAGCTCGATTGGCTCGCCGACGAGCGCGTCGTCGACGACGCCACGCTCGCGTACCTCTCCGACTACCGCTTCACCGGCCAGGTCGAGGGGTACCGCGAAGGCGAGGTCTACGTTCCCGGATCCCCCGTGCTGACGGTGCGCGGCACGTTCGCCGAGGCCGTGCTGCTTGCTGAACTACGACACGGCCGTCGCCACGGCGGCGTCGCGCATGGTCGCGGCCGCCGACGGGCATCCGATCGCCGAGATGGGCTCGCGCCGCGCCAACGAGTCAGCGGCCGTCGCCGCGGCGCGCGCGGCCTACATCGCGGGCTTCAGCGCGACCTCGAACCTCGAGGCGGGGCGGACGTGGGGCATTCCGACGATGGGCACGGCGGCGCACGCGTTCACGCTGCTGCACGACTCGGAGGAGGAGGCCTTCCGCGCGCAAGTCGCGGCCCTCGGCGTCGGCACGACCCTGCTCGTCGACACCTACGACGTGCGGCAGGGCGTCGAGACCGCCGTGCGCGTCGCGGGCACGGGCCTCGGTGGGGTGCGCCTCGACTCGGGCGACCTGCCCGCGCTCGTGCGCGAGGTGCGCGCGCAGCTCGACGGCCTGGGCGCGACCGGCACGCGCATCACCGTCACGAGCGACCTCGACGAGCACACGATCGCGGCCCTGCGCGGCACGCCCGTCGACGCCTTCGGCGTGGGCACCTCGGTCGTCACCGGATCGGGCTCGCCCGCCGCGGGCTTCGTCTACAAGCTCGTCGCTCGCCGCGATGGTTCGGGCGAGTGGATGCCCGTGGCCAAAGCCTCGACCGGCAAGGCCTCAATCGGCGGAGCCAAGCGAGCCGAGCGGCTGCTGCGCGACGGCGTCGCGGTCGCCGAGCGCATCGTCGTCGACGACGACCGCGACGGGCTGCCCGAGTCGCCGACGCCGGCCGAACTCACGGCGCGCGCGCTGACCGTCTCCCTCATGACCGACGGCGAGCCCAATGCGCGCTGGCTCGGGCCCGCCGGGGTCGCAGCGGCGCGCGAGCACCGCGCGGCCGCGGTCGCCGAGCTGCCC
>LNFD01000276.1 GCA_001464255.1 Actinomycetales bacterium Ga0077552
GGCCGTCTCGTCGATGAGGTAGGCGAGCGGCTGCGGAACCCCCGTCAGCGAGATGCTCGCGAGGAAGGCCGTGAGCCCTGCCGCGCTCTCGCCCATCGCGATCGCGCGCGTGACGCTATCGGCCGTGATGCGGTACCGGCCCGCGAGACCCGAGCTCTCGACCTCGGCGACACGGCGCAGGCGCTCGTCGATCGCGCCCGCGAGCGGGCCAGGCGACACGATCGTGAGGTCGTGCTGCAGGTACACCTGCTCGACCTCGGCCGGTACGAGCGGCGCGAGCGCGGCCGCGGCCGCCTCGGCGTCGTGGCCGACGAGCGCGCGGCCGATGCTGCTCGGGCGCCCGTCGACGGCGTCGGCCTGCAGCCCGCGGCGGTGCAGTCGGGCGAGCAGCGGGTCGCCTCCGGCGGGGTACAGCCAGTCGACGAAATCGGCGAGTCCCGAGCCCCAGCGCGACTCGGCCCGCTCGGCGAGCAACGACACGAGCTCGGGGGGCAGGGCGTCGCGCCAGGCCGCGGCGAGGGCGCTCCAGCGCTCGGCGAGCGGGCGGCGGCGCCAGAGGTCGCCGAGCTCGGTCGTGCGGGTCGCCCCGGAATCGTCGTCGATGAGCCCGGCGAGCGCGGCCAGATCGGTGAGGGCCGCGAGCTCGTCGAGCCCGCACCCGGCGGCCGCCGCGAGGCGCTTGGCATCGGGCAGCGACAGACCGCCGCGCGCGAGCAGGCGGCCCGGGGTCTCGGCGAGGGCGAGCACGACCTCGGTCACCGCGGTCGTCGTCGTGAATGCCCGCTCGGCGGCGCCGCGGTCGAGGAAGCGCCGGTCGGCATCGTCCACGGGCGCGAGCGCTGGCGGCGGAGCCTCGTCGCGCAGGGCCGCGGCGCTCGGCAGGCCGCGGGCGGGCCAGGCGGCGAGCTCGGCGGCGACCGCCGGCCACACGATGACGTGGGTCGGCGTGCGGTCGGCGAGCAGGGCATCCATCGCCGCATCGAGGTCGTGCAGCACCTCCTCGGCGCTGCGGCCGAGTCGCGCGGCGAGCTCGTCGGGGGTCGCGCCCGTCTCGTCGTGCTCGGCGGCCGTCGCGAGCGCGGCGAGGGTGCGCCGCGTCAGGCCCGAGAGGGCGAGGGCGAGGGCGGCCGGGTCGAGCAGGGCCTCGGCGAGGTCGAAGACGTCGCGCAGGCTCGCCGGCGAGATCGCGCGCTCGCGGATCACCCTCGCGACGACGGCGTCGTCGAGATCGCGCAGTCGCGCCGCGAGGGCGAGAGAAGCCGCGCTAGTGGCCGGCATCCTTGGCGGCTCGCCCCCGGCGCACGGCGCTGACGACGAGCAGCACGATGATGAGCACGAAGCCGATGGGCAGGCCGATGAGGGGCAGGATCGTGACGGCGGGCCAGATGCCCTGCGCGAAGTCGTCGCGCTGCAGACCGGCGCCCGTCGCGGCGATGAGCGCGATGAAGCTCGCGAGGCTGAGCACGACGATGCCGGCCACCATGTAGGCCAGCGCACGCTCCACGCGGTTGTTCATCACGAACGATTCTTCGGGCACGCCCTCCAGGATAGGTGCCACGACCGACCTCGTTGTACCCCGCGTGCTGGGGTCAGGGGTACAGGGGTCGCGAGACCGGTATCCTCGGAGGTTGGATCACCAATCGAGGAGTGCGCGCATGCCCACCGGCAAGGTCAAGTTCTACGACCAGGAGAAGGGTTTCGGCTTCATCGCCAGCGATGAGGGCGACGAGGTCTTCTTGCACGCCTCCGCGCTGCCCGAGGGCGCCGTGGTCAAGGCGGGTACGAAGCTCGAGTTCGGTATCGCCGACGGCAAGCGCGGTGCGCAGGCGCTGTCGGTGCGCATCCTGGATGCGAAGCCCTCGCTCGCGCGCGCCAACCGCAAGTCGGCCGACGACATGTCGATCATCGTCGAAGACCTCGTCAAGCTGCTCGACGGCATCGGCTCGAACCTCAAGCGCGGCCGCTACCCCGACGGCGAGCACGGCAAGAAGATCGCGGCCGTGCTGCGCCGCGTCGCCGACGACCTGGAGGGCTAGGCCCTCGTGGCGCGCGTCTCGAAGAAGGCCGCCGGCTCGGTCGCCGCTCCCGATGCACCCGACGCCGCGGTGCTCGAGCCCATCGCCCGGCAGGCGCTCGGCGAGATCACCCGCCCGGCCCACGTCGGGGCACTGCGCGACGTCGTCGTCGCCGACGATGTCGCGACCGTGCGCTTCTCGACCATGCAGGGCGGCTACCCCGGCTGGTACTGGACCGTGTCGATCGCGGTGAACCCCGGCATGCAGCCGAGCGTCCTCGAGACCGAGCTCATGCCCGCCGAGGGCGCTCTCGTGGCGCCCGACTGGGTGCCCTGGGCCGACCGGCTCGAGGACTACCTGGCGCAGCAGGCCCTGGAGGGCGAGCTCGCGGGCGACGACGGCGACTCCGACGATGACGACGGCGACTCCGATGACGACGACCTCGACGACGACTCCGACGACCTCGACGACGACGCGCGCGAGATCGACGGCGGTCACCTCGCCGACGACGAGGCGGATGCCCTCGACGACCACCTCGACGAGCACGACCTGCACGGCGACGACGGCGACGACGTGTTCGACGGCGTCGACATCGACCTGCACCTCGACGACGAGCCGCACGCGCCGTAGCCCGCTCCCAGCGCGGCTGCACTGCGTCTGGTGTCTTTCCTCACGTCTGGCCGTGAACGTTCGCCGCCAAGCGTGAAATGGCGCACCAGACGGCAACCCCGCGCGGGGCGCTTGCCGGCGCGCCTCCTCCCATGTGCGGGTCAGAGCTCACCCGCGCACCGTCCGGCGCTGCCGGACGTCGGCGGGTCGGCAGCGGGAGCATCGTTCAGCCGTGGAACACTCCGACCTGAGGGCCCTTGTCGTTCGACTGGGTGAGCAACCAGATTCGGGCATCCGCGCTCGCGGCTACCGTCTCGCGCAGACTGGGGAACTGCATCGCATCGCGCCCGGCCGCCATGTTCTCGCTCATGCCTGGGCTGAGCTGGATCGGGATGCTCAGCATCGCCTCCGCGTGATCGCGGCCAGTGACCGGCTGCCTCTCGGCGATGTCGTGTCGCACTGGTCGGCTGCGGCGCTGTGGCGACTACCCCTGGTCGGCCAGTGGCCTGATCGCGTGCATGTCACCTCGCCCGTGCTGAGCCATCGCAAGTCGACGACGACGCTCGTGCGGTATCGGCGGCCGATCACCGATCCAGCCGAACGTGTCGACGACATCTCCCTCACGTCACTGGCCGAGACCGTGATCGACGTCGCTCGCGTCGGTACATTCCTGCAGGCGGTGGCGATGGGTGATGCAGCCCTATGGCGCGAGCAGCATCCTCGAGATGCGAACGGCCTCCTCGGGGTGACGCGCGCGCAGCTCGACCGCGTGCTGCAATTCAGCGGCGAGCATCGGGGTCTGGCTCGCGCCCGTCGTGTGCTCGGCTTCATCGATGGGCGGGCGAACCGGCCGGGCGAGTCGCTCGCGCGCGTGACGATGGCCGAGCTCGGGGTGCCGGCACCGGTGCTGCAGCATCCCATCGTGCTGCCCGATGGCACCCGGTACGACCTCGACTTCTACTTCCCCGAGTTCGATGTCGGTCTCGAGTTCGACGGGCGTGCGAAGTATCTCGACCCGGCGTTTCGGGGCGGGCGGACGGCCGAGCAGGTGGTCTACGACGAGAAGGTGCGGGAGGACCACGTGCGCTCGGCGCTCCGCGGCTTCGGTCGGTGCGACTGGCGCGTCGCAGGCTCGACCGCGCTGCTCGGTGCAGTGCTGCGTCGCATCGGGGTTCGGTGGTGAGGCGCTCCCGTGCGTTTGGTGCAGTTCTTCACCCTTGGTGCTGAACTTTCGCGGTCAAGCATGACGAAAGACACCAAACGTGGGGGAAGCGGGGCGGCTAGGGGCGGCGGCGGCGCGAGACGAGCAACCCGGCGACGCCGAGCACGAGCCCGACGGCGATCGTCGTGAGCACGCGGGCGGGGTCGAACGGGGTGGGGGCGGAGAGCATCCCGAGCACGACCGCGAGGCCGATGAGCCAACCGCCGAGGCCGATCGCGAACGCCAGGGAGTCGTTCGTGACGGCCGGTTCGGGCTGCGGCCGGCGCTCGTCGTGCGGAACGTAGAGCCTCATGCGGCCCAGTCTGGCAGGGTCGCGGCGCGCGGGCGAGCGCGTTCCGCGCGCAGGGGCTGCGGGATGCGCGGCTCGCGTTGGGCGCGGGGCCGCGGCGCGCCCGGCGACTCAGCTGGCGAGCGCCTCGAGCACGAAGTCGATGCTGCGCGTGAGCTGGCGCACGTCGTCGGGCTCGACGGCCACGAAGGTCGCGATGCGCAGCTGGTTGCGTCCGAGCTTGCGGTAGGGCTCGGTGTCGACGATGCCGTTGGCGCGCAGCACGGCCGCGAGGCGCGCGGCGTCGACCGACTCGTCGAAATCGATCGTGACAACGACCGGCGAGCGGTGCGCGGGGTCGGCCACGAAGGGTGTCGCCAGCTCGTGCGCCGAGGCCCAGTCGTAGAGGTGCGTCGAGCTCTCGGCCGTGCGGGCGGCCGCCCAGGCGAGGCCGCCCGAGGCGTTCATCCACCGCAGCTGGCTGTCGAGCAGCACGAGCGTGGCGAGCGCGGGGGTGTTGAGCGTCTGGTTGAGGCGCGAGTTGTCGATCGCTGCGGTGAGGGAGAGGAACGGCGGGATGTACCGGTCGGTCGCGGCGATCGCGGAGGCGCGCTCGATCGCCGCGGGGCTCATGAGCGCGAACCACAGGCCGCCGTCGCCCGCGAAGTTCTTCTGCGGGGCGAAGTAGTAGACGTCGGTCTCGGCCACATCGAAATCGATGCCGCCGGCGGCGCTCGTGGCGTCGACGACGGTGAGCGCATCCGGAGCGCTGCCGAACCGCCGCACGGGCACGCTGACGCCCGTCGAGGTCTCGTTGTGCGGGTAGGCGTAGACATCGACGCCGTCGACGAGCCCGAGCTCGCCGCGGGTGCCGCCGGGGGTCTGCACCACGTGCGGGGCCTCGAGCCACGGCGCCGAGGCCGAGGCGACGAACTTCGAGCCGAACTCGCCGAAGTCGAGGTGCGCGCTGCGGCGCTGGATGAGGCCGGCGGCGGCGACATCCCAGAACGCGGTCGAGCCGCCGTTACCGAGCACGACCTCGTAGCCCTCGGGCAGGCGGAACAGCTCGGCGAGCCCGGCGCGCACGTCGCCCACGAGGTTCTTGACCGGCGCCTGCCGGTGCGAGGTGCCCAGGATGCTCGCGGCGGCCGCGAGATCGGCCAGCTGCTCGCTGCGCACCTTGGAGGGCCCGCATCCGAAGCGCCCGTCGGCGGGAAGCAGCGCGGCGGGGATCGTGATGTCGGCCATGTGCCCATGGTACCGAGCGCGCGCGGGCCGTTCGGCCGGTCGTTTAGGCTAGGCATGCCTGTTCCGCGCGATGAGAGAGGATGCGTCGTGACCGACCTCGTCGACACCACCGAGATGTACCTGCGCACGATCCTCGATCTCGAGGAGGAGCAGATCACGGCGCTGCGCGCCCGCATCAGCGAGCGCCTCGGGCACTCGGGCCCGACCGTCTCGCAGACGATCTCGCGCATGGAGCGCGACGGCCTCGTGCGCGTCGAGGGCGACCGGCACCTCGAGCTGACCGACGAGGGCCGTACGAAGGCGATCGCGGTCATGCGCAAGCACCGGCTCGCCGAGCGGCTGCTCGCCGACGTCATCGGCCTCGACTGGGCTTTCGTGCATGACGAGGCCTGCCGCTGGGAGCACGTCATGAGCGAGCAGGTCGAGCGCCGCATCCTCGAGCTGCTCGGCGACCCCACCGAATCGCCGTACGGCAACCCGATCCCGGGTCTCGAGCACCTCGGCGGCTCCGCCGCGAACGCCTTCCTCGACGGGGTCATCTCGCTCACCCACGCCGCCGCGGCGGGGGTGCGCTCCGGCACGATCCGGCGCCTCTCCGAGCCCGTGCAGGTCGATCCCGACCTGCTACACCAGCTGCGCGAGGCGGGCGTCGTCCCGGGTGCTGAGGCGCGCATCCGCCCCGAACCGAACGGCTACGTGAGCATCGAGATCGTGGGCCAGGCCGAGGGCATCGACCTGCCGAGCGAGATCGCACAGCACATCTACGTTGCTGAGTGAGGCCTGACCACTAGATGTAGTCGGGCGCGCCGTTTTGTCACGAATCGGTAACCTCGCGTACACTCGCACAGTTGCCCGGCCACACCCAACCGGTCGGCGACTCTGACGCAGGACGCTTCGCACGCCCGTCTCCTGCATCGGACCGTGGATAACACGAAAGCGGACGGGCCACGCGATGTGAGTGGCGAAGCGCAGGAGGTCTCTCTCTTGGATCACATCTCCACCACCCGCACCACCTGGCGTCGCACGGCTCTCAATCTCGGCGCCATGACCGCGGCGACGGCCATCGTCGCCACCCTCGCTCTCCCCGGCACCGGCATCGCCCCCGCCGGCCAACGCCGAGAGCAACGCGAGCGCCGAGGCGATCGCCCAGCTGCAGGCCACCGAGTCGCAGCAGATCGAGCAGCCGGCCCTCTCGGCCCTCGCCGCCGCGTCGGTCGACGCCTCCCGCGGCGACTTCACCGCGACGAGTGCCGCCGAGGTGCGCCGCGTGCAGCTGGCCGCCGAGGCCGCCGCGCGCGCTGCGGCGTGGAGCGGCCCGCGCGTCTCCGACTTCCTCGCCAACCCTCCGTACCCCAACTTCAGCCTCGACCAGGTCGTGCAGGTCGCCCTGCAGTACCAGGGCGTGCCGTACCTGTTCGGCGGCTCGACGCCGGCCGGCTTCGACTGCTCGGGCTACGTGCAGTACGTGTACGCGCAGTTCGGCATCGGACTGCCGCACAGCGTGCGCGGCCAGGCCGCCATCGGAACCCCGATTGCGCGTGAGGATGCTCAGCCCGGCGACGTCATCATCTTCAACAACATGTCGCACAGCGGGTTCTACATGGGCGGCGGGCAGATTCTCGACGCCCCCGTGCCCGGCCAGTCCATCAGGGTTCGCCCGCTCTGGACCGACGCGTACTACATCGTGCGCTTCGGCATCTAGCCTTCACCCGTTTGTCACGGTTTCTGGGTTAGCCTCTCTTTGTGGTGCCGCACGGGCACCCGAGGAGAGGCCATGACCGAGCGACGCGACATCCAAACCGTGGATGCGCGCGCCGTCTTCCGCATAGCCGCCCGCGCCCGCTGGATCGCGCCCTGTCGCGGTCTGGCCGAGCTGAGCACTGTCGTCTAGACGACAGTGCTTTTTTTGTGCCCG
>LNFD01000277.1 GCA_001464255.1 Actinomycetales bacterium Ga0077552
CTGGTCGGGCACGGCCAAGCAGATCGTGGCGCGCACGACGGAGGGCGAGATCGGCATCCTGCCCGGTCACGAGCCGCTCCTCGGCATCTTGAGCGCCGGTGAGGTTCGCATCACGCCGACTGAGGGCGCCGTCATCGTCGCTCAGGCGGAGGACGGCTTCCTCTCGGTCGAGAACAACACCGTGACGATCGTCGCGGGCGCTGCCGCGCTCGTCTAGCGTCGTGCGGGCGTAGCGCCGTGCTCGTCGCCATGGCGGGCCTGCCCGGCTCGGGCAAGAGCACCGTCGCGGAAGAGCTGGCGCACGCCCTCGGCATCCCCGTGGTGTCGGTCGACCCGCTCGAATCGTCGATCCTGCGCGCGGGCATCGACGCCGATCAGCCGACGGGCCTCGCGGCCTACCTCGTCGCCGAGACGATCGCCGACGCGGTGCTGCGCTCGGGCCAGGGCGTCATCGTCGACGCGGTCAACGCCGTCGCTCCCGCGCGCGATCAGTGGGTGCTGCTCGGCGAGCGGCTCGGTGCGGAGGTGCGCTTCGTCGAGACGGTGTGCAGCGACCGCGCCCTGCACCGCCGACGCCTCGAGGAGCGCCGCCGCGATCTGCTGCACATCGCCGAGCCCACCTGGCACGCGGTCGAGCAGAGCCTCGATGAGTACGCGCCCTGGTCGGGGCTCGCCGAATCGCGGCCCCGCCTCACCCTCGACACGGTCGACCCGGTGCCCCAGCTCGTCGAGCGGGCGCTCGCCTTCCTGCGCGCCTGATGCTCCTGCTGCTCCCGCCCTCCGAGACCAAGCGCGACGGAGGCCACGGCCCCGCGCTCGCGCTCGACGCGCTCTCGCACGCCTCGCTGACGGGCGCCCGCCGGGTCGTGCTCGACGCCCTGGCCGAGCTCGGTGCCGACGACGCGGGAGCCGCGCGGGCGCTCAAGCTCGGCGCGAAGGCCGTCGAGGCCGAGCTCGCACGCAACCGCGCGGTCGCGTCGAGCCCGACCATGCCCGCGATCGAGCGCTACACCGGGGTGCTCTACGACGCGCTGGGCGTGCAGGACTGGGGGGCGGATGCCCGCGCGCGGGCATCCCGTCACCTCGCCGTGCACTCGGCCCTGTTCGGGCTGCTCGCCGCCGACGACCTGATCCCCGCCTACCGGCTGTCGCACGACACCCGGCTGCCGGGGGTGCGGCTGCGCGCGCACTGGGCGGACGCGAACGCGGCGGTGCTCGCGGGCGTGGAGGGGCCCATCATCGATCTGCGATCGGAGGGCTACGCGGCGCTCGGCCCGCTGCCCGAGCGGCCCGACGCGGTCTTCGTGCGGGTCGTCGCGGTCGGCGACGACGGCGTGGCGCGCGCGCTCAACCACTTCAACAAGAAGGGCAAGGGCGAGTTCGTTCGCGCCCTGCTCGCCGCAGGCCCCCTGCCGGAGACGATCGACGAGCTGTGCGCCGCGTCGACCGCCCTGGGGTGGCCGCTACGGCGGTCAGCGGATGCTGAGCTCGAGCTCGTCGTCCCGGGCACGCTCCCGCCGCGCTGAGGGGCACCCAGTGGTCCGAACTGCCGTGCGCTGACCCCTGAGGAGCGGGTGGTCGGCAACCCTGGTCAGCCCGCGCGCCAGCACCCCGCGACGTGGTCGTCGACGCGGTCGTCGGGCCCACGAAGCGCAGGCCGCGGGCCCTGAGCGCAAGAGCGAGCGCACGCGACTCCTCGGTCTGCGCGGGCACCTCGGCGAGCGTCGCGGGCCGCTCGGCGCGCGACGCGGGGCCGTGCGACCAGATGAGCGCATCGAGGCCGCCGGGCTCGTCGTCGAGCCACGCGTCGAGCACGCGCGCATTCGCGATCGTGGCTGCGATCTTGGCCCCGTTGCGGATGATGCCCTCGTCGGCCAGGAGCCTCTGCACGTCGTCGTCGCCGTAGGAGGCGATTCGGTGCCAGTCGAAGCCCTCGAAGGCGCGGCGGAAGCCCTCGCGGCGCCGCAGGATCGTGATCCACGACAGCCCGCTCTGGAAAGCCTCGAGCGTGAGCTTCTCGAACAGTGGTCGGTCGCCGCGCAGCGCGACCCCCCACTCGTCGTCGTGGTACCGGGCGTAGAGCTCGTCGTCGCCGACCCAGGCGCAGCGCGCCCGGCCGTCGTCCGCGATGCGCAGAGAGGCCGACGTCATCGATGCGCGATGCCCTCGTGGTCGAGCAGCCACACCTTGGTGGCGATGCCGTCGCCCGCGCTGTACCCCGTGATGCGGGCGTCGCTCGCGAGCACACGGTGGCAGGGGATGAGCAGGGGCACGGGGTTCGCGCCGACCGCGCCGCCGACCGCGCGCCCGGCCGTCGCCCGCCCGGTCGCGCGGCCGAGCTCGCCGTAGCCGCGCACGGCCCCGAAGGGGATGGCCCGCAGCTGCTGCCAGATCGCCTCCTGGAAGGGCGTGCCGCCCGTGCGCACCGGGACCGTGAACGCGGTGCGCGTGCCGGCGAAGTACTCGCCGAGCTCGGCGGCGGCCTGCTCGAGAACAGGG
>LNFD01000278.1 GCA_001464255.1 Actinomycetales bacterium Ga0077552
ATCGGTCGACAGCCGCCCGCCGACGGCGATCTCGAGCCGGGTCACGGCCTCGGTGTCGCCGCTGAGGGCGATGCGCCCGAGGGGCGATGCGATCGTGAGCAGCGCCTCGGCTGCGGGGGTGCGGGGGGTCATGATCCGAGGCTAACGGGAGCGGGCATCCGGTCACTGGCGGTTTTGCGACACGGGGATGACGTCGCCGCACGCGCGACGGGGGAGGATGGAGGCATGACCTCGATGCCGCTCCGCCCGCTCGGCGACTCCGACCTGCTCGTCTCGGCCGTCGGCCTCGGCTGCAACAACTTCGGCCGGCCCGGATCGGCGACCGAGGACCAGGCGGGAACCCACCGCGTGCTGCAC
>LNFD01000279.1 GCA_001464255.1 Actinomycetales bacterium Ga0077552
CCGACCGGGCCAACGCGCTCATCGCCGAGGGAAGCCGCGGGGTGAAGCGGCAGGCCGCGCTGCTCACCGAGCCCTACGACTACCGGCTGCACTACGTCGCCGACCTTGCGAGCATCCTCGACCTCGAGGCCGTGCGCGGCAGCGGCTTGCGCATCGGCGCCGACCCGCTCGGCGGCGCGAGCGTCACCTACTGGGCCCTCATCGCCGAGCACTACGGCCTCGACTTGACGGTCGTGAACCCGAGCGTCGACCCGCAGTGGGGCTTCATGACGCTCGACTGGGACGAGAGGATCCGCATGGACCCCTCGAGCCCGAGCGCGATGGCGAGCGTCGTCGCGCGCCGGCACGACTTCGACCTGCTGACGGGCAACGACGCCGACGCCGACCGGCACGGCATCGTCACGCCCGACGGCGGGCTGATGAACCCCAACCACTACCTCGCGGTCGCGATCGAGTACCTCTACACGCACCGGCCCGACTGGCGCCCCGATGCCGCGATCGGCAAGACGCTCGTCTCCTCCACGATGATCGACCACGTCGCTGAATCGCTCGGTCGGCGGCTGTGGGAGGTTCCCGTCGGGTTCAAGTGGTTCGTGCCGGGCCTCATCGACGGCTCGGTCGCGTTCGGCGGCGAGGAGAGCGCGGGCGCGAGCTTCGTGCGCCGCGACGGCAGCGCGTGGACAACCGACAAAGACGGCATCCTGCTCGCCCTGCTCGCCGCCGAGATCACGGCCGTCACCGGGTCGACGCCCTCGCGGCTGTACGCCGGCCTCACCGAGCGCTTCGGCGCGCCGGTCTACGAGCGGGTGGATGCTCCCGCCAGCCCCGCGCAGAAGGCGGCGCTCAGCAAGCTCGACGGCGCGGCCATCACCGCCACCGAGCTCGCGGGCGACCCCATCACGGCCCGGCTCAGCACCGCGCCCGGCAACGGCGCGGGCATCGGCGGCGTCAAGGTCGTCACCGACCGCGCCTGGTTCGCCGCGCGGCCGAGCGGCACGGAGGACGTGTACAAGATCTACGCCGAGTCGTTCGCGGGTGAAGATCACTTGCGGCTCGTGCAGCGCGAGGCCAAGGCGATCGTGGATGGTGCCCTTGGCTAGCGAGCACAGCGCTGGGCGGCTCGACCGCGCCGCGCTGTTCGCGGAGTGGGACGCCATCACGCCCGAGCAGCTGCATGCCGCCGGGAGCATGAAGTGGAGCCTGTTCCCCGGCACGATCGGCGCCTGGGTCGCCGAGAGCGACCTCGGCACCGCACCCGCCGTCACGCAGGCACTGCATGCCGCGATCGACGCCGGCACCCTGGGTTATCTGCCGCGCCCGGTCGGGGCCGAGCTGGGTCGCGCGACGTCGGAGTGGATGCGCGACCGGTTCGACTGGCACGTGCCACCGAGCCGCGTGCACGCGGTCGGCGATGTCATCGCTGGGCTCGACGCCGCGATCGTGCACTACTCGCGACCGGGCTCGGCCGTCATCGTGCCGACACCGGCATACATGCCGTTCTTGACGGTGCCGGGCATGCACGGCCGCGCGGTCATCGAGGTGCCCCTGACTGTCGACGGCGAGCGCGACGTGCTCGACCTCGAGGCGATCGATCGTGAGTTGTCGGCCGGTGCCGGACTCGTCGTGCTGTGCAACCCCCTCAACCCCGGCGGGCGCGTGTTCGACCGCGCCGAGCTCGTCTCCCTCTCCGACGTCGTGGAAGCCCACGGGGCACGGGTCTTCGCCGACGAGGTGCACGCGCCCATCGTGTTCGGTGACGCACGGCACGTACCGTATGCGAGCGTGAGCGACGCGGCGGCGAACCACAGCATCACCACGACCAGCGCCTCGAAGGCCTGGAACCTGCCCGGCACGAAAGCGGCCCAGCTCATCACGACGAATGACGCAGACGAGAAGATCTGGCAGGCGCTCGGCCCCATGGCCGGCCACGGCGCGAGCACGCTCGGCGTCATCGCCAACACGGCCGCGTACCGCGACGGCCGCGACTGGCTCGACGCGACGGTCGCCTACTACGACGCGAACCGCCGCCTGCTGGGCGAGCTGCTGACCGAGCGACTGCCCAAGGTCGGATATCGGATGCCCGAGGGCACCTACATCGCCTGGCTCGACGTCGCGCGGCTCGGCCTCGGCGGCCGGGCTCGCCGTGACCGACGGGCGCGCGTGCGGCGCTGCGGGGGCGGGCCACGTGCGCCTCATCCTCGCGACCCCGCGACCGATCGTCGAGCAGATCGTCGACCGGCTGGTCGACGCGGCTCGCGCTCAGCCGGCGTAATCGGGGGCGGCGGGCAGGCCGAAGAACTCCTCGAGCGTCAGGATGCCCGTGGCCCGCAGCTCGGCGGCGAGCTCGAGCCCGACGTACCGGAAGTGCCAGGGCTCGTAGATGTAGCCCGTGACGGGGGTGAGCCCCTCGGGGTAGCGCAGCACGAAGCCGAACCGGTGGGCGTTGGCCACAAGCCAGGCCTCGAACGAGCAGACCGCCGGGATCGACCCGATGTCGACCGCGAGCCCGGTCTGGTGCTCGCTGTGCCCCGGTCGCGCGCTCACCTGGTCGGCGCCCGCCTGACCGAGGTTGCTGACGGTGCGGTTGTAGATGCGGGTCTGGCTCTCGACACTGCGGTACGCGCTCGTGATCTGCAGCGCGAGCCCGGCCTCGGCCTGCGCCGCGGCGAACATCGCCTCGGTCGCCGCTGCTGCCTCGGCGCGCAGGGGAAGTGCGTCGGTCGAGCTGACCGCCGGGATCACGAGGTCGGCCGGGGCGTAGCTCGTGGGGGTGACCGGGCGGCGCTTGTTGACGATGACCCAGAGGCTCGCGGGATCGTCGATCGAGTACCGCGCCGTGTCGAAGGTGGGCGTCGGCGTCGGCGTCGGTGTCGGGGTCGGAGTGGGAGTCGGGGTGGGGGTGACCGTCGGC
>LNFD01000280.1 GCA_001464255.1 Actinomycetales bacterium Ga0077552
GGCCTCGAGGTACGACAGCGACCCCGGCGAGCCGCCGTCGTAGCTGATGACGCTCTGGCCGTAGCTCGGCGCCTCGCTGATGCGCACCGAGCGGGGGATGAGGGTGTCGAGCACCTGCTGCGGGAAGTGCTCGCGCACGTCCTGCACCACCTGGTTGGCGAGGTTGGTGCGGGAGTCGTACATCGTCAGCAGGATCGTCGAGACCCGCAGCTGCGGGTTCAGGTGCCGCTCGATGAGCTGGATGCTGTTGAGCAGCTGGCTGAGGCCCTCGAGCGCGTAGTACTCGCACTGGATGGGGATGAGCACCTCGCGCGCGGCGACGAAGGCGTTGATCGTCAGCAGGCCGAGCGACGGCGGGCAGTCGATGAAGACGTAGTGGAAGGGCTCGGTGCTCGCCGCGAGGAAGGCGTCGAGGGCGGTGCGGAGGCGCTGCTCGCGGGCCACGAGCGAGACGAGCTCGATCTCGGCGCCGGCGAGGTGGATGGTGGCGGGCACGCAGTAGAGCTGCTCGAACTCCGGGCTCTTCTGCACGACGTCGGCGAGGGGGGAGTCGCCCACGACCACGTCGTAGACGCTCGGGGTCTCGGCCCGGTGCTCGACGCCGAGCGCGGTCGAGGCGTTGCCCTGGGGGTCGAGATCGATCACGAGCACGCGCGCACCCGAGCGGGCGAGCGCGGCGGCGAGGTTGACGGTCGTCGTCGTCTTGCCGACCCCGCCCTTCTGGTTCGACACCGTGAACACCCGCGTGCTCTCCGGCAGCGGCAGGCTCGTCGCCTCGAGGGCGATGCGACGCCGGGTGATGTCAGCGACCTCCCGCGCCAGCGGCGTGGTTTCGTCGTACGGTCCCTCGGTCGTCACTGATGAGCCTCCCGCTCGAATGTTTCACGTGAAACAGGCACCGTGCGACGGTGCCCCCGGGTCATCCCCGCCGCGGTGCAGAACCGCGAAGGCGTCAGGATGCCCCGCCTACTGTAGCCCGAAACAGCCGGGTCACTTCGGGCACCAGCCCCGCCCCCAGCTCGAGCACCTCGGCATCGCGGACGCGGTAGCGGCGCAGCACGGCCGACGCCGCGGTGATCTCCTCGGCGATGCGCGCACCCTTGAGGAAGATCAGCTCCCCACCATCGCGCACCAGGGGTGCCGTGATGGGCACAAGCGTGCGCAGTGCGCTCACAGCGCGCGCAGTCACCTGGTCGAACGGCCCGGTCGCGTCCTCGGCCCGGGCCCGCAGCACGGTCACGTTGTCGAGCCCGAGGCGCTCGGTCTCGTCGCGCAACCAGTCGGTGCGGCGCTCCATCGGCTCGATGAGCGTGAGGTGCACATCGGGGCGCGCGATCGCGAGCACGAGCCCGGGGAGCCCCGCACCGCTGCCGACGTCGGCCACCCGCGCCCCCGGGTGCAGATACGGCGCGACGACGCCCGAGTTGATGATGTGCCGCGACCACAGGCGGGCAGCCTCGAGGGGTCCGATGAGCCCGAGCTGCTCGCCGTGCTGCGCGAGGTCGGCGGTGAAGCGCCGGGCGAGCTCCAGACGATCGCCGAAGACCGCGGCCGCGCTCGCGGGCTCGGCCTCGACGACCGGGGGAGCAGCCGGCACCGCCCGCGTCACGGGCGATGTTTCACGTGAAACGGAGGTGCCGTCCTCAGCCACGACGGATGACGGTGTGGCGCTCGGCGCCCTCGCCCTCCGACTCGGAGGTGAAGCCACGCTCGCCCACGAGGTCGTGCACGAGCTTGCGCTCGTAGCTCGACATCGGGGGCAAGGCCGCCGAGGAGGCGCCCGCCTCGATGCGCTCGACAGCGCGGTCGACCAGCCGCTGCAGCTCTTCCGCACGGGCATCGCGCGACCCGGCGATGTCGAGGATGAGCCGGGAGAACTCGCCCGTGCGCGCGTGCACCGCGAGCCGGGTGAGCTCCTGCAGCGCCGAGACGGTGTCGGGCTTGGAGAGCGTGCGCAGGGCATCCGCCTCGTCGGCCTCGATCGAGAGGTAGACGCGGCCGGCGCGGGTCGCGATCTCGATGTCGCCGTCGAGGTCGGCGAGGTCGAGCAGCTCTTCCAGGTAGTCGGCGGCGATGTCGCCCTCATCGGGCCCCGCGGTGGGCTCGTCGATCAGGGGTTCGGTGATGTCGGTCATGGTCTAGCGACCACCCTTCTTCTTCGCCCGGTTCTTGCTCACGGGCTGCGGGCGCTGGGTCTTCTTGGGCTCCTCGAGCGCGATCGTGCCCTCGGGGCCGCCCTCGGTCTCGTCGTCGGTGATGCCGCGGCGCTGGCGCTTCTTAGCCAGGCGGGCCTCGCGAGCGAGCGCCGCGTCGCTGCCGGGCGTGGGCATGTTCCGGATCACGATGAACTGCTGCACCATCGTCCAGATGTTGGAGACGAACCAGTAGAACATCACGCCGAGCGGGAAGGCCACGCCCGAGAAGAGGAAGACCAGCGGGAGGATGTAGAGCAGGATGCGCTGCTGCCGGTACATCGGCGAGGCCTTCATCTCGGGGCTCTGGTTCTTCGACATGATCTGCAGCTGCGTGATGAACTGCGAGGCCGTCATAAGGATGACGAGCACGGCCGCGATGACGATGACCCAGACGTTGCCCTCCGAGGTCAGCATCGTCGAGCCGAGCGGTGCGATGCCGAAGAGCGTGGCGCGACCGAACTCGAGCGAGAGCTGCTCGTTGAGCAGGCCCACGCCCGTGAGGCCCGCGAAGGAGTTGTTGAGCACCGAGAAGAGGCCGAAGAAGATCGGCATCTGCAGCAGGATCGGCAGGCACGACGACAACGGGTTCGTGCCGTGCTTCTTGTAGAGCGCCATGGTGTCGCGCGACATCGCCTCGCGCGAGAACTGATCGCGCTTGCCCTTGTACTTGTCCTGGATCTTCTTGAGGTCGGGCGAGATCTCGAGCATCTTGCGCTGGTTCTTGATCTGGCGCACGAAGACGGGGATGAGCGCGGCCCGCACGACGACGACCAGGCCGGCGATCGAGAGCACCCAGGTCAGACCGGCCTCGCTCTCGAGGCCCATCATCGTGAACAGGGTGTGGAAGCCCACGAGGATCGCCTCGATGGCCCATTTGATGGGCCAGAGGATGATGGCGAAGATGTCCATGGTGGCGGGTTATGCCTTTCTCTCGAGCACGATGAGGCCCCAGCGGGTTCGGCGGTAGGGGGAGTTCTCGGGGACGGGCCAGTCGTCGATGCCGCCTTCGGCCCAGGGGTGGCAGCGGGCGAGGCGCCGGGTCGCGAGCCAGCCGCCCTTGACGACCCCGTGCTCCTGCACCGAGCCGAGGGCGTAGGCGGAGCAGCTCGGGTAGTAGCGGCAGACATCGCCGTACAGCGGGGAGATCACGGCGCGGTACGCGCGCAGCACGATCACGAGGAGGTTGCGGGGGATGAGCCCGATGATGCGCACGGCGCGCACGAGGGCCTCCGTCATGATGCCGTCACCGCCCGTCGCAATCCGTCGCCCATCTCCGCCCGCAGGGTATCCCACGAGACCTCGTGCGCACCCGGGAGCACCCGCACGACGATGAGGTCGGTGCTCGGGATGCTCGGAAGCGCCCCCGCGCAGATGGCCTGGATGCGGCGGCGGATGCGGTTGCGCACGACAGCGCCGCCGACCTGCTTCGAGACGACGACACCGAAACGGGGTCCGTCAGCCTCACCCGTCAGTCGATAGAGCACCGCGTGGGGCATGCTCGTGCGGCGACCTCGGCGCACGGCCCGGCGGAAGTCGTCGCCCCGGACGACCCGGTGTGCTCGCGGGAGCACCGTGGTGCTTAGGCGGAGAGTTCGGTGCGGCCCTTGCGGCGGCGCGCAGCGAGGATCGCGCGGCCGGCACGGGTGCGCATGCGCAGACGGAAGCCGTGAACCTTCGCGCGGCGGCGGTTGTTCGGCTGGAAGGTGCGCTTGGTCATGGTTCTCTCCTCGGCCCCAGGGGCCAGCGACGACGGATCACGGATGTCCGATCGCTGCGAGTCAGGTCCGGACAGAAGTCAACCGGTTAACAATAGGTCCCGACCCCCGCCCGGTCAAACCGCCCAGGGGGACGCGGCATTATCCACACCATGTGCACAGTGCGTTGGTAACGACGCGCCGCCCCGGATTACAGTAGGCACCAGTCTTCTCGCCGTGCCGCTCGGTGCGCTGCGGCGACTTATCCACAGCGCTGTTCACCACAGCGATGCGTAATCAGCACCCACGAGTCGAGGAGCGCCACGATGCCGGACGAGACCGATTCCCCGCACGACCTCTGGGAGTCGGTGAAGGCGGCGCTCACTGCTGACGACCGCATCACCCCGCAGCTGCACGGCTTCATCAACCTCGTCGAGCCGCGCGGCGTCATGGCCGGCACCCTCTACCTCGAGGTGCCGAACGAGCTGACGCGCGGCATGCTCGAGCAGCGCATCCGGTTGCCCTTGCTCAGCGCACTCACCGCCACCGCGGGGGAGACGGTCTCGAGCTTCGCGATCGTCGTGAACCCCGACATCCAGAACGAGAGCCTCGACTCCGGCACCGAGCCCATGGAACAGAGCGCCTCGTACATCGAGCAGTCGGTCGCGCCAGCCCCCGCCGAGGCCTCGGGCCGCCGCGGCGACAGTCGGCTGAACGGCAAGTACAGCTTCGACAACTTCGTCATCGGCGGCTCCAACCGATTCGCCCACGCGGCGGCCGTCGCCGTTGCCGAAGCACCCGCGAAGGCGTACAACCCTCTCTTCGTCTACGGCGAATCGGGGCTCGGCAAGACGCACCTGCTGCACGCGATCGGCCACTACGCCGAGAGCCTGTACCCGGGTATTCGTGTGCGGTACGTGAGCTCGGAGGAGTTCACGAACGACTTCATCAACTCGATCGCCAACAACCGGGCGAGCCTCTTCCAATCGCGCTACCGCGAGATCGACATCCTGCTCATCGACGACATCCAGTTCCTCCAGGGGAAGGACTCGACGCAGGAGGCCTTCTTCCACACGTTCAACACGCTGCACGACCACAACAAGCAGGTGGTCATCACGAGCGACCTGCCGCCCAAGCACCTGACCGGGTTCGAAGACCGTATGCGCAGCCGCTTCGAGTGGGGCCTCATCACCGACGTGCAGGCCCCCGATCTCGAGACCCGCATCGCGATCCTGCGCAAGAAGGCGCAGAACGACAAGCTGCAGGTTCGGGATGACGTGCTCGAGTACATCGCCTCGAAGGTGTCGAGCAACATCCGCGAGCTCGAAGGCACGCTCATCCGCGTGACCGCGTTCGCGAACCTCAACCGCACACCGGTCGATATGCAGCTCGTGCAGACCGTGCTGAAAGACCTCATCACGCTCGACGAAGACAACGTCATCGCCCCGGTCGACATCATCAATCACACCGCGGCCTACTTCAAGCTCACGGTCGACGACCTCTACGGCTCCTCCCGCTCGCAGGCGGTCGCGACCGCGCGGCAGATCGCGATGTACCTGTGCCGCGAGCTCACGAACCTCTCGCTGCCGAAGATCGGGCAACTGTTCGGCAACCGCGACCACACGACGGTCATGTACGCGAACAAGAAGATCAGCGACCTCATGAAGGAACGGCGATCGATCTACAACCAGGTCACCGAGCTCACCAGCCGCATCAAGCAGAACCACCGCTACAGCTGAACGAGGCCCGTTAACCGGCCCTTTTCATGGTCCGCCACAGCCAACGTCCAGTTTCACTGCACGTTTCGCACACTGGGGACAGCCTGTGGATAACTCTGCTGCGGCGTGGGGATGGACTGTTGACGACGACCACGATGGTGTGAAACCCGACGCCCGCCCCGAGCGGTTCTCCCCGGATCGCACGACGTCGCTCCCCGTCCTGTGCACATCTTCCACGCGTGTAGTTCAGCCCGATTCCGCGCACCCACCGCAGTTATCCACACTGTGAACAGCGGTTAATGATGGTGTTCCTTTTCTCTCTTCATTGAGGGGTGAGGGATAACTTTTGGAGAGCGAAGCCCGGCAACCGCCCGCACACGTGCTGTGCCAGTATGGAAGGCCCCGGGTGCCGGGCAGGGCTCGACCGAAGAAGGAGCAGCCGCGTGAAGTTCCAGGTCAATCGCGACGTGTTCAGCGAAGCGGTGTCGTTCGCCGTCAAGCTCCTGCCGCAGCGCACCACGCTCCCGATCCTGAGCGGTGTGCTGCTGCGCGCCGAGGGCTCGACCGTCACGCTCTCCTCGTTCGACTACGAGGTCTCGGCGCAGACCTCCATCACCGCGGACGTCACGGAGGATGGCACGGTGCTCGTCTCGGGCCGGTTGCTCGCCGAGATCGCGTCGCGCCTGCCGAACGCTCCGGTCGAGTTCACGACCGATGACGGCAAGATCGCCGTCCGTTGCGGCTCGGCGCGCTTCACGCTCTCGAGCATGCCGGTCGAGGAGTACCCGAGCCTGCCTGTCGTCGACGGTGCGAGCGGCGTACTGCCGGGCGATGCGTTCTCGGATGCCGTGGGCCAGGTCGCCGTCGCCGCCTCGCGCGACGATGTGACCCCCGTCATCACCGGCGTTCAGCTCGAGATCGCCGACAACCGGCTCTCGCTCGTCGCGACCGATCGCTACCGCGTCGCGGTGCGCGAGATCGATTGGGAGTCGTCTGCCGTCGCCGAGGGTGTCACGGCACTCGTGCCGGCACGCACTCTCTCTGAGATCGGCAAGATCTTCACCCACGCCGCGACCGTGACGGTCACGATCGTCAGCGGCGGCGACCGCGAGCTCATCGCGTTCTCCGCCGATCAGAAGACCGTGACCACGCTGCTGATCAAGGGCAACTTCCCGCCCGTCAAGCGCCTCTTCCCCGAGACCGTCGATAACTACGCCGTCATGAACACGGCCGAGCTCATCGAGTCGACCCGACGGGTGCAGCTCGTCCTCGAGCGCGACGCGGCTCTGCGCTACAGCTTCTCCGATGACGGCCTCACGCTCGAGGCGATCGGCTCGGAGAACGCGCAGGCCTCCGAGACGATCGACGCCCACCTCACGGGCGGCGACACGACCGTCTCGCTCAAGCCGCAGTTCCTCATCGATGGTCTCTCCGCGGTGCACAGCGAGTTCGTGCGCATCTCGTTCACCAAGACCGACAACCCGAACAAGCCGGGCCCCGTGCTCATCACGAGCCAGTCGTCGAAAGACCAGCCGGGCACCGACAACTACCGCTACCTGCTGCAGCCCAATCTGCTGTTGCGCTGACGCGCGTGCACGTCACGCACCTCTCGCTCGCCGACTTCCGCAACTACGCCCGCGCCGATGTCGCCCTCGCTCCTGGGCCCGTGCTCTTCGTCGGGCGCAACGGGCAGGGGAAGACCAATCTCGTCGAGGCGATCGCCTACACCGGCTCGGCGGCCTCGCACCGTGTCTCGACAGATCAGGCACTCATCCGCTTCGGCGCGGATTCGAGCATCGTGCGGATGCGCGTGCAGCACGACGACCGCGCGATCGTCATCGAGCTCGAACTCAACCGCTCCGCGCCTAACCGCGCCCAGGCGAACGGGTCGCCCGTGCGCATGCGCGACCTGCCGCGCTACTTCGCGAGCGTCATCTTCGCGCCGGAGGACCTCTCGCTCGTCCGCGGCGACCCGGGAGTGCGGCGATCCTTCCTCGACACGCTCGTCGTGCAGCGCACGCCCCGTTTCGCCGGCGTGCTCGCCGATTACGACCGCGTGGTGCGTCAGCGCAATTCGCTCTTGAAGTCGGCGCGCGCCTCACGGCTGCCAGCGGAGAGCCTGACGACGCTCGTCGTGAACCTCGGTACCGAGCTGATCATGGCGCGCGCTGATCTCGTCGACGCCCTCCGGCCCCATGTCGCTCGCGCCTACAGCGCGGTCGCGGGCGACGACCACCTCACGCGCATGGCGCTTCGTCTCAGTGTCGATGATCGAGACGATGAATCGAGCCCGAGCGAGCACGTCGACGATGCGACGGTCATCGCCGAACGCTTCCGCGCGCGACTGGCGGAGCTGCGCCGAGCTGAACTCGACCGTGCGGTGACACTCGTGGGCCCGCATCGCGACGACCTGGTGCTCGAGCTCAACGGCCTCCCCGCGCGCGGCTACGCGAGCC